>NZ_JAQKGU010000005.1 GCF_028532725.1 Desulfovibrio sp. Fe33 | reverse complement strand
TTCACCTCTTTCCAGGGCATGTGCACCTCCAGGCTTCCATGCCCAAAGTGTTACCCATGTTCCCGGACTAATGTGTTACCTATGTACCCGGACTGTACCTTCTTTCCTCCCCTTCCCCCGGACCCCCATCCCCTCCTTTTCCTAAACTTTTTGTGCCGCTTCGCGGGATGTGCGCCGCCCGCAATTTCAGCGGTATTTCAAATAGTATTCGGCCCCTTGCCGAAGGCGCGCTAAAAAGTTTTGGAGAGTCCAGAGAACCTTTTCCAAAAGGTTCTCTGGCAGGTCCAGGGCAGCGCCCTGGCCGTCGGAGACGCCCGGCCGGCCAGCCGGCATGAAAAAACGGGGGCATGTGACCATGCCCCCGTTGCGGGTCGTGTGGCCGGTCGCGGTTAGGCGAGGTCTTTCAGGTATTGTTCCAGGCGGTTCATGCCTTCCTCGATGTTGGCCATGGAGGTGGCGTAGGAGAAACGAACGTAGCCTTCCGCGCCCTGTCCGAAGTCGATGCCGGGGGTGACGGCGACATGTGCTTTTTCGAGGATGTCGTAAGCCAGCTCCAGGGAGGAGCCGTCGAATTTGGCGGCCTGTTTGCGCATGTTGACGAGGATGTAGAAGGCCCCGGTGGGCTCGTTCTTGACGGGCAGCCCCATGCTGTCGAGGCGTTCGAGCATGTAGACGCGCCGTTTGTTGTAGGTGGTCTTCATGCGTTCGACGTCGGCCCCGGCTTCCTTGAGGGCCGCCAATCCGCCCCATTGCGCCATGGTGTTGGCCGAGATGAAGAAGTTCTGGCAGAGGTTCCGGAGAGTGCGCATGAAGTTCGGCGGGGAGATGAGGTAGCCGAGCCGCCAGCCGGTCATGGCGTAGAGCTTGGAGAAGCCGTTGAAGACGAATGCGCGGTCCGTGTATTCGAGGATGGAGTGTTCCTTACCCTCGTAGACCAGGCCGTGGTATATTTCGTCGGAAATGATCCACAGGTCGTGCTCCTCGGCGATTTCTGCGATGGCCTTGAGGCGTTCCTCGGAGAGCAGGGTGCCGGTGGGGTTGGCCGGGGAGTTGATGAGGATGGCCTTGATGCCGTCGTTTTCGGCCAGGGCCTTGCGGATGGCGGAAACGCGGTACTGGAAGCCGTCGTCCTCGAAGACCGGGACCTTGACGGGTTCGGCCCCCGCGAAGAGGATGAAATTGTCGTAGCAGGCGTAGCACGGGTCGGAGGTGATGACCTTGTCGCCTTGCTGGAGGATCGTTGAGAAGAGGACGAGCATGGCCGGGCTGGTGCCCTGGGTGACGACCATGTTGTCGGGGTCGAGGGTCACGCCGTAGCGCTTCCCGTAGTCTTCGCAGATGGCTTCGCGCAGTTCACGGATGCCGAGGGAATGGGTGTAGTGGGTCAGGTTCTCGTCGAGGGCCTTGCAGGCGGCTTTCTTCGCGCATTCGGGGGTGTCGAAGTCGGGCTCGCCCACACACATGCGGATGACGGACTGCCCGGCCCGCTCCATGGCTTCGGCTTTTTCGTTGATCTCCATGGCCAGGAACGGGGCGATGCCGCAGCATCTGTCGGATATGCTCATGTCGCGTCTCTTAAAATAAAACCCCGCCCCTCGCCGATGCAGCAAGAGGCGGGGAAGTTGGTCGAAGTTGTATTTTTTACGCTACTTCCACTATTTCGATGTCGAAGACCAGCGTCTCGCCGGCCAGGGGGTGGTTGCCGTCCAGAGTCACCGTTTCGTCGTCGAATTCGGTCACGCGGACATAGGCGGGCTGGCCGTCCTCGGTGCGGATTTCCAGCATGATTCCCTCTTCCAGCTCCACGTCGGGGGGAAGCTGCTCGCGACGGACCTGGAAGACCAGTTCTGCGCTGGGGGAGCCGTATCCCTCCTCGGGGGGGATTTCCACGGTCACGGTGTCGCCCGCGGACCGGCCTATCACGGCATTCTCGAAACCGGCGATGACCATGCCTTCTCCGAGCTTGAACTCCAGAGGCTCGCGGCCCTGGCTGGAATCGAACTGGCTGCCGTCCTCCTTGAGGGTGCCGGTGTAGTGAACCTTGACGGTGCTGCCTTTCTGCGCAGTCATAGAATCTCCTGGATGGTTGTTGGACCCGATCTCGGCCGGGTTGATTTCCTCAATATAGCCTGTTTTTGCCTAGAAGTCGAAGTTGATGACCTTTCGGACCTCTTCCATGGTCTGCCGGGCGTAGACGCGGGCCTTCGCGTTGCCTGCTTCGAGGATTTCGCGAACCCGTTCGTCGGTGCACGCGGCGCGGCGTTCGTGCAGGGGAGTGAGGAAACGTTCCAGGGATTCCATGAGCAGCTTCTTGCAGTCCACGCAGCCCCAGGAGGCGTCCTTGCATCCCTTGACGATCTCGGGAAGTTTTTCCGGATCGGTCATGAGTTTGTGGTAGGGGAAAAGGTTGCAGATCGCGGGGTCGCCCGGATCGGACTTGCGCAGCCTGTTCTCGTCGGTCTTCATGCCGCGAACCTTAGGCATGATCTCGTCCAGCGGCTCGGAGAGCATGATGGAGTTGCCGTAGCTCTTGGACATCTTGCGGCCGTCCAGGCCGGGCAGGACCGGGGCTTCGGTGAGCATGTCGGCCGGTTCCGGGAACAGCTCGGTGTTGTTCAGGTGGTTGAAGCGGCGGGCGATTTCGCGGGTCAGCTCCAGGTGGGGCAACTGGTCCTTGCCCACGGGCACGGCCAGGGGCTTGTACATGAGAATGTCGACGGACATGAGGACCGGGTAGCCGAGAAATCCGTGGGTGTTCAGGTCCTTCTGGGTCAGCTGTTCCTTTTGGTCCTTGTAGGTGGGGCAGCGCTCAAGCCAGCCCAGCGGGGTGTACATGGACAGAATCAGGTTGAGCTCGGCGTGCTCCTTGATCTGGGACTGCTGGAAGATGGAGCATTTTTCCGGGTCCAGTCCCGCTGCCACCCAGTCCTTGACCAGGCCGGGAATGAATCCCTTGATGCGGGTGGGGTCGGCGTATTCGCTGGTCAGGGCGTGCCAGTCGGCCACAAAGAAATAACAGTCGTATTCTTCCTGAAGCTTCAACCAGTTGGCAATGACGCCGAAGTAGTGGCCGAGGTGAAGGGGACCGGTGGGTCTCATGCCGGAGAGGATTCGTTGTTTTTCGCTCATGATGAAGTGGTCTGCTGTTAGAGGTTAGAGGGGCACGCCCAGCAGGGAGCCCAGGCCCTGGACCAGGGGAATGACCACCCGGCCGACGATATCGAGCCCGGTGTATCGGCCGAGCAGGATGATGGCTATGAGGATGATGAATCCGTAGCGGCTCAGGGACATATACTTGTAGGCGGCCCGGGGTGGAAGAAAGTACGCCAGGATGTTGCTGCCGTCCAGCGGCGGGATGGGCAAAAGATTGAAGGCGGCCAGGATGAGGTTCACGAAGACCCCGTAGTAGGCGACTGCGTAGAAGGCGTTGGCCGGGTTCAGCCCGAAGAGTCCCATGAGATGGAACGCGGCGGCGAACGCGGCGGCCAGGATGAAGTTGATGCCCGGCCCGGCCATGGCGGTATACATCATGCCCTTGCGCGGGTTGCGGAAGAAACCGGCGTTGACCGGCACGGGCCTGGCCCAGCCGAAATGGACGAAAAAGAAGGCCAGGGTGCCGATGGGGTCCAGGTGCTTGAGCGGGTTCAGGGTCAGCCGCCCCTGCGACTTGGCCGTGGGGTCGCCCAGCAGGTAGGCCACGTAGCCGTGCGCCACTTCGTGGAAAACCAGGGCGATGAGCAGCCCCGGCGCCAGGGTCAGATATATTCGGATGTCCTGTGCAGTGATGTCGAACATCTGGAGCCGCTACCATGCAACGGGGTGGGGCGGCAAGGGAATTCAGCCCGGCAGACCGCCCTGGACGGCCGTTTTCACACGTTCGCCGTCTTGTGGGCGGACATCCGTGAAATGCGGGGCGCAGCGGGTTTCGCAGATTTTCGGTTGGCCATAAACGCCGGACGCCTCCCCTTGCGGGAAGGCGTCGTTTCGGGAGTGGAGGCGCGTGGCGGTCGGCTACGAGCCGGCTTTGTTCAGCGCCATTCTGACCTTGTCCTTCAGTTCGGTCAGATCCACCGACTTGACCACGTAGTAGTCCGCGGCGATGGATTTGAGGTCGTGCTGGAATGAATCGTAGGCCGTCGAGAGTATGACGGGTATCTGCTGATCCTTGGTGCGGATTTCCTGCAACAGATCGAGCCCGGAGCGGTTGACGCCCAGCTTGATGTCCAGAATGACGATGGTCGGACGTTCCCTGGCGACGACGTCGAGAATGTCCTCCTCGCCGTCCGAGGTGGCCACGGTATAGCCGTCCGCCTCCAGTTCTTCCCTATAGAGCATTCGGATGTGTTTTTCATCGTCGACGACGAGAATCTTTGGTTGGCTCATGGCTTCCTCCTTGGATTTAGCCCTTGTTTCGAACATAGGCGATATTTCACTTTAGGGTCAACCGCGGTTTGAACCTTTATGGCGAATAATCATCGCGCTCACGGTGTGCGGGACGGCGGGAGGGGGCGAACTTGAACTCGATCGCCAACCTGGGTACTGTCCGGCCAGCCGTTGGCCCTCAAAATGACCTGCGGCAAAGGAGACCCACATGATCTTTGTTAATCTTGAACCGGACGGAAAGCGCATCGAGCTGAGCGACATTCGCACGGTGCAGGCTGTACTGAACAAATTGCAGCTCCGTTCCACCATGGCTATCGTCGCCAGGCGCGGCGAATTGCTCACCGCGGACCGCAAGCTCTCCCATGGGGACGAGTTGCTGGTCCGCAAAGTAACCTCGGCCGGTTAGGGGGGCGACACATGAAATGCACCCGATGCCGCAAGACGGCCCACGTGGCCCTGCCGAGCCACCATTCAGGTTTTTGCGCGGACTGTTACCCGCTTTTCTTCACCAAGCAGGTGGAGACGGCCATCCGCCGCGAAAAGATGTTCACCCATGACGACCGCATCCTGGTGGCCTTGTCCGGGGGCAAGGATTCCCTTGCGCTGATGCTCGAATTGAAGTTGCAGGGGTACGACGTGACCGGCCTGCACATCGACCTGGGCATCCCGAATTCTTCGGAGAAGGCCCGGAAAAAGGTCGAGGATTTCTGCTCGCTTCACGAGCTTCCCTTGCGCGTCTTCGAGATGGCGGCCTGGGGGCTGCCCATCCCCGACGTCAAGAAGCACATCAAACGCCCGGTCTGCGCCGTGTGCGGAAAAATGAAGCGCCATCATTTCAACCGTATCGCCGTGGAGGAAGGCTTCGACGTCCTGGCCACGGGACATAACCTGGATGACGAGGTGGCCCGGCTGTTCGCCAACACCCTGCGCTGGGACACGGCCTACCTGTCCGACCAGGGGCCTGTCCTGCCCGCGTCCGAAGGGTTCGTGCGCAAGGTCAAGCCGCTGTTCAGGCTGAGCGAGTTCGAGACCGCCAACTACGCCTTCCTCAAGGGGATCGAGATTCATTCCGATCCCTGCCCGTATGCTTCGGGGGCCAGCTTCACCGGCCACAAGGAGTTGTGGGGTGAGCTCGAGCACCGCAGTCCAGGACAGAAACTCCAGTTCTATCAGTCGTTTCTGAAGAACGGAAAGCCCGCTTTCGCGCACATGGAAAAGGAGAGCGGGGCGGAACTCGCCCCGTGCACCGAGTGCGGCTCGCCGACCAGCGCCGAAATCTGTTCGGTCTGCCGTATCAAGGCGGCCGTGGCCGAAAGCAAGGCGCAGGCGGAATAGCGTCGTGGCCGCCCCGAGAATATCCGTGACCATGCCCTGCTATGAGTGCGGGGATACCGTGGCCGAAGCGCTCGATTCGCTCCTGGCGCAGGAGGGCGCGGATTTCGAGGTGGTGGCCGTGAACGACGGCAGTACCGACGACACTGCGGGAATCCTGGCCGAGTATGCGCGCCGGGATTCCCGCGTTCGTTGTTTTTCGATTCCGCACGGCGGCGTCATCCGCGCGGCCAACGCGGCCATCGAGGCCGCGCGGGGCGAGTATATCGCCCGCATGGACGCCGACGACATCGCCTTGCCGGGGAGGCTGGCCGCGCAGGCCGCGCTTCTTGACGGCCACCCCGACGTTGGCCTTGCCGGGTGCCGGGTGCGGTTCGGCGGCTGCCGGAAAACCTGCCGCGGGTACGCCCGCTATGTGGACTGGACCAACAAACTTCTCACCCACGAGGCCATCAGCCTCAACCGGTTCGTGGAATTTCCCGTGCCCAATCCGTCGATCATGTTCCGCCGGTCCACCCTGGAGGAACATGGCCCCTATCGGGAGGGTGATTTCCCCGAGGATTACGACCTGCTCCTGCGTTGGCTGGAAGGCGGGGTGCGCATGATGAAGGCGGACGCCGAACTGCTGGTCTGGAACGATCCGCCGGACAGGCTGTCGCGCACCCATCCCCGCTATGACGTGGACGCCTTTTACCGCATCAAGACCGAATACCTTGCCCGATGGTTGAAGCGGAACAATCCGCATCATCCGGTGGTCCATATCCTCGGTTCGGGACGCACCACCCGCAAGCGGGCCGACCGGCTTCTTGCCCATGGCATCAAGTTCGCCGCCTATTACGATGTGGACCCGAAGAAAATCGGCCACAGGGTGAACGGCCTGACGGTCCGCGACCGCTCGGAGATACCGGGACCGGGGGAAGGTTTTTGCATCCCCTATGTGGCCAGCCGGGGGGCGCGGGAGGAAATTTTCAAGTTTTTCGACGAGCGCGGCAGCGTGCTTGGGCGGGATTATATTCCAGCCGCCTGATTTTCGTCTTCGCCTGGCCAAACGTGCCGGAATCTGGCACTCTTTTCCTTAGACGAGTTTTTCCCCTTGTCCCGCATCCGTATCGGATCGCGGCCCCGGCCAAGAGCGCAAGGCCGGGGACGAATCGCTCAAACCGGCCGCCTCCGGTTCGGGAGGGTCCATACATGACCCATATCGATGTTCATACGAATCGGGGCTTCGTCAAGCCCCGCAACCCCTGGCTGGCGCTGCTCCTTTCCCTGGCTGCGCCGGGATTGGGCCAAGTCTACAACGGCCAGTGGAAAAAGGGGATCGGCTTCTATCTGGCCGAGTTGGCCCTGGCCCTGTTCATGCTTCTGTTCTGGGCGGATTTCGCGGCCATGCTCCTGTGCGTGTCGATCCTGCTCGGCTACAACCTGTTCGTGGCCGGGGAGGCTTTCGCCGTGGCCCGGAGGCTGAAGGAATACACGCTCAAGCCGTGTAACAGGTGGTGGGTCTATCTGCTTTGCCTGCTCGTCAGCTTCGTTTCGGGCCTGGTGTTCGAGGATGTGGTCAAGGGGCGGTTTTTCATGGCCTACCAGGTGCCGTCCGCGTCCATGCTGCCCACCATTCGCGAGGGCGATCATTTTATGGTCGAGATCCTGGAGCCCGAGGACGAACTGCGCCGGGGCGAGATCGTCATATTTTCCCTGCCGGCCACCCGGGAGTTCGATTTCGTCAAGCGGATCGTCGGGTTGCCCGGCGAGACCGTGGAGATCAGGGATCGGCAGGTGCTGGTGAACGGCGTTCCGCTGGAGGAGGCTTACGCCTTCCATTCCAAGGAGGGGATGATCCCGGTGCGGGACCTCTTCGGTCCGGTGGTCCTGGGAGAGGACGAATATTTTCTCATGGGCGACAACCGCGAGGACAGCTACGACTCGCGTTGGCTCGGGCCGGTGCCCAGGACGCGGATAAAGGGAAGGGCCGGATACGTGTATTTCCCCGGCGACACCGGGGCATCCGACTGGTCGGACAGGCTGGGCGAGCCCCTGCGGTAGGCGGCGCGGCCTACCAGAATTCCCGGGCAGCCAGCAGGCCGTCGGCCTGGTTGACCTTCAGCGGGTGGACTTCCTTGATGCCCAGGGCGTCCATGTAGCCCAGAACCAGAATGAGGTTGGTCAGACGGCTCTCGGCATACTCGCTGTTGAAATCCTTGTCTGTTTTGCCCGTCCATTTTTTGAGAGCCGCCGCCACTTCGTCGCGGGTGTAGGCCGCCTTGCGGACGCCCAGAACCTCGGGCACAGAGTAGTAATGCACGCCGCCGATTCCAGCCACGGTCAAATTCTGGTTGGCCAGCCTGTTGCATATGTACATAGGAACGGTCATGGCCGCGTGGGACTGTATGTAGGCCAGGGCCTGGCTTGCCTCTTCGGAGCTGACCGGGTTGGGGCTGACCGTCATGTTTATGTCCTTATTCTGGACGATCTGAATGACCACGTTCTTGAAGGCCACGGAGGCCATGGGGTCGAGATAGAAGAGCAGGCCGCCGTCGTCCTTGCGGATGGTCATCTGCATGGAGTTGCCGCCGATATCCCAGACCAGGAGGTCTCCGGCCTTGTCGGCCAGGGCGTGGCGCGCCGCATGGAAGCTGAGCATGGCCGCCTGCTGCTCCGAGATGATCCGCGCCGGGATGCCCGTCTCCTGACGGATGCGCACGAAGTACGCTCTTCCGTTCTGGGCCTTTTGAAAGAGTCTGCCGCCCACGGCGGAGTATTCCAGGGCGTTCCGCTCCACGGCCATGGCTTTGAGCCGTTCGAGGATCTTGATCCCCTGGGCCATGACTTCCTTGCTCAGGTTGCCGTCGTAGGAGCGGCTCAGATCTTCGGCGAAGTCGACCTTTTCGGACCGGCTGTCCACGGTGTTGACGATCAGTCCGGTGGAGACGTCCACGTCCGCGACGATGCATTTGATGACCGCCGCGCCGATGTCGAAGGCCGCCCGCCGGACGACGGTGGCGTCCTGCGCCGCTCCGGGCGAGGCGATGAACAGGCCAAGTAGAAACCCTGCCAGCAATGCCGTATTCAGTCTCGGACGCATCCTATCCCCCATGAGTCCTGTCG
Source organism: Desulfovibrio sp. Fe33 (assembly GCF_028532725.1). NCBI lineage: Bacteria > Pseudomonadati > Thermodesulfobacteriota > Desulfovibrionia > Desulfovibrionales > Desulfovibrionaceae > Desulfovibrio > Desulfovibrio sp. Fe33. The sequence goes on along the minus strand of NZ_JAQKGU010000005.1, from coordinate 214,142 downwards.
CGATTGCTTTTGTAACCTATAGAAAAAACGGTGACACCGCAACGGCAGGCGGAGAGCCGTTACTGTTTGGTGGAGCGGTAGGTCGCGCGGTTGCGTTTGAGCTGATACATGCGCACGGCCCGGTTGTGTTCCGCAAGAGTCCGGCTGAAGTAATGGGAACCGTCTCCCTTGGCGACGAAATAGAGATAGTCGTGCTCCTCCGGATGCATTGCGGCCACGAGCGATTCCAGGCCGGGTGAGCAGATGGGGCCCGGTGGCAGCCCCCGATGCACGTAGGTGTTGTAGGCGTTGTCCTTGTCTTGCAGGTCGCTTTTTTTCAGATTCCCGTCGAAGTCCGGGCCCAGGCCGTAGATGACCGTTGGGTCGCATTGGATGAGCATGTGCTTTTTCAGCCGGTTGTGGAATACGCCGGAGATGCGGGCCCGTTCCGTCGCGTCGCCGGTTTCCTTCTCGACGAGGGAGGCCAGGATCACGGTCTTGTGCAGCTCCTCTGCCGGAGGCGGGCCGCCGGGCCATATCTTTTTGATGCTTCGGAAGAATTCCCGGATCATGACCTCGGCCATGTGTCGCGAGGGGCGTTCCTTGGGCGGGGTGACCAGGTAGGTCTCGGGGAAGAGGTACCCCTCGGCGTCCCTGGCATTGATGCCGAATTCGGCCAGCAGTTCGGAATCGGCCACGGCCTTGGCGAAACCGGCCGCATCGCCGAGGTCCGATTCTTCGAGAACCCGGGCCGTCTGCCACCATGTCAGCCCTTCGCGGATCGAAACCCGCTGCATGACTCCGCTGGACGAAGTCAATTCATTCAGGATGCGTTCGGGCAGCCACCCCGTGGACAGGCGGAATACGCCCGCGCGCACGGCCGAGCCTCGTCCCGTGCGCACGGCCAACTGGTAGAAGCGCCGGGTGTCGGTGATGAGCCCTTCCTTCTTGAGGTTGGCGGCTATGGTGGTGAATATCTGGCCCGGCGCCACGCGGAACTGGACTTCGCGGCCCGGCGTCTCGGGCGCTGTGGTCAGGAACTGCTGCTCTTGCCACGCCTTGAACCATGCGTAGCCGCCCGCGCCGAGCGCGGTGAGGGTGGCCAGCAGGGCCAGGGAGATCAGGACGTAACGGAATCGAGCCATGAGCGAAGGATGACCACGGCCGCCTGGCTGTCCAGAACGGCCTTGCGTTTTTTGCCGCGCAGCCCGGCGGCGTTGAGTTCCTCTTCGGCCTGGGCGGAGGTCAGCCGCTCGTCCATGAGGTGGACGGGCGCGTCGATCCTTCGTTCCAGGCTCTCGGCGAAATTGCGGGCCTGCCGGGTGGTCAGGGTTTCCTCGCCGGACATGGCGAGGGGGAGGCCGACCACCACCGCTTCGATGGCTTCATCATGAATGATGTCGGTCAGTTCGTCAAAGAGGGCCTGGCGAGTGGTCCGCTCTATGGTCCGGTAGGGCGAAACCAGGGTGCCCGTGGGGTCGCAGACGGCCAGCCCCACGCGCTTGAGCCCGAAATCTATGCCGAGCGCGCGCACTATGCGGCCTCCGAGGGGAGGCCCGCCAGGCGGCAAGCGGCCGGGACGCGGGAATCGGTCCCGTCGGATTCGTCTTTTATTTTGTGGCTGTCCATGGTCTCCTCCATGCGTCGTTTCAGGCTTCGGAGGCCGGGCGGGCCCGGACCGATCAAGTGAGCCGCGAGGGGGCTAGGCCCCCTTGCGTTCCACCATGTCGAGCAGTTCGTTGAGTTCCTTCTCCCACTTGGGACCGCCCACGCATTCGGCCAGGTATTCCACTGCGTGCAGGACGCGGTTGGGCCGCTTCATTTGCAGCATGGACCGCTTAATGCCGACCTTGCAGGACGGGCAGCCCACCACGATGGGACGGTGCCGGTCGAAGCCGAGGTCCTCGCGCAGTTGTTCCTGCTTGCGTTCGCGCAGCTTGTTGTAGATGGCCGGGCTGGTCAGGGCTCCGAGGCCGGACTCGCCGCAGCAGCCGGGGGAGAGGTCCACGTTCGCGCCTGTCAGGCTCGCCAGGGCCGAGCGATACATCTCCGGAGCCTTGAGCTTGGGCACGCCGGTCCACTCCATGTGGCAGGCCGAATGATACAGGATCGGTTCGGCCCGGCGTGCGGCGGGCAGCCGCTCCAGGAGGAACTGGACCACGTCGAGGTGCTTGAGCGGGTCGGCCAGCTCGGAGGAGAAATCGTAGGTCTCCAGCGACTCACGGCAGGTGCCGCAGGCCGTGAGCAGGGTAGTCGCCTTCAGCCCCGCCTTGCCGGTCTTGACCAGCAGGTCCAGGAATTCCTGGACGTTGCGGTGGCGGTTCGTCTTGTATGCCTCCTCGCAACCCGAGGCGAGCAAAGGGTAGCCGCAGCACATGTGGTGGTCGGGCAGGACCACGTTCACGCCGGACTTGAGCAGCAGATAGACCGAAGCCATGCCGATGGACCTTGAGAAGAGCGATGCTCCGCAGCCGGGAAAGTAGAGCACGGTCTGGTCGCGGTCCACGCCCGGGTTCTTGAAGACCGAGCCTTCTTCCAGATGCAGCCTCTCCGCCAGGTTGTGGTAGTCCATATGCGGGCTGCGGTTCTTCACCACCGGAGACTGGATCTTGGACAGCCAGCGGGCCGGGACCATACCGAGCGTCTTGTCCTGGAGGGACTGTCCCACTGCCAGGACCTTCGCGGCCACGGGCAGGGTCTGGGCCGGATTCTTTGCCAGGTTGCGCAGGACGATCTGCTTGAGCGGATGCCCGGATTTGCCCTTGGAGTCGAGGAACGAGCGCATGGAGAGGGCCGCGCCGGCCGAGTCGATCTTGACGGGGCAGGCTGCCTGGCATTTGCCGCAGGCGGTGCAGTGGTCCATGAGGTCGCGCAGTTCCTTCATCAGCTCGTGGGCGGGCTCGCCGGTCTGGGTCTGCGAGTAGTAGATGCCTTCGATGAGCGCGCCCAGGGCGATGTTTTTGTTGCGCGGGTGGTACATGAGCCCGCGGGCGGGCTGGTACATGGGGCAGACCTGCTTGCATTTGCCGCAGCGGGTGCAGGTCTGGATATTCCTGAGCAGGCCCATGAGGGCTTCCTTGTCCTTGAGGGCGGTCTCGTCCAGGTCGTGGATGAGCCGGTTGAAGGAGAAGGTGAAGGGCGTGCTCGGCAGTTCGCGCGAGGCCAGCTTGCCGGGGTTGAACACCCCGTTGGGGTCAACTTCCTTGCGGTATTGGGAGAGGGCCCTGATCTTTTCTTCGCTCAGGAAGCCTATCTTGGTGATGCCGATGCCGTGTTCGCCGGACACCTGCCCGCCGATTTCCAGGACCTTCGTCATGACCGTGTCGGCGGCTTCGTGCGCGGCGGCCAGCATTTCCGCGTCGTTGGAGTTGACCGGCAGGTTGACGTGGCAGTTGCCGTCGCCTGCGTGCATGTGGTTGGCGATGACGATGCGCTTGAGCTGGAGTTCCTGCCACAGGTCCTTAATCTCGCGGTCGAGCTTGGGATAGGTGTCGCGGAGCTTCAGGAACAGGAATCGGCACTGGGCCTCCTGCTCCACATCGGAAAAGTCGCGGGACGTGATGCTGCCGCCGAGGATGGAACGGATGCGCCTGCGCGCTTCCCTGATGTCTTCATCCTCGGGATTGACGCCTTCCAGGTTCTCGATCTTGTCCAGGGTGGTCGAGTATATCTTGGCCAGATAGACCAGGTTCAGGTCTTCGAGGAACTCCGAGAACTGGGGGATGACCTCCATGGGAATGACAACGTCCTCGTTGACCTTGAAGCCCGAGGTGCGCTTGGCGATGGCGGACAGCTTGTGGCGGTCCTCCCAGAACAGCTCGGCTTCGCGCTCGTCGCGGGCGGCGAAGATGTCCACGCCGTCGTAGGGCTGGGCCAGGGCGAGCACGGTCTGGCAGGCAGCGTCCAGGGCTTCCCTGTCGTCCGAGTCGAGCTGCATGATGATGACCGAGATGGGGTCGCCTTCGTATCGGGTGGATTTGGTCTGGTATTCGATGGCTTGGACGTATTTCGGCCCGAATTCCTCCAGTGCGGAGATTTTGACCCGGTCCCCCTCCTCGCGGATGGAGTCGCGCATCCCGACCACGTCCTTGATGACCAGCATGGCGTTGTTCATGGACCGGCCGAAGAACTCCAGGCAGAGCACCTGCGAGTGGGCCAGGGCGGGGTGGCAGATGAAGGTCGCGGTGGTGATGATGCCGTCAGTGCCTTCCTTCTGCACGCCGGGCAGGCCGCCCAGGTACTTGTTGGAGACGTCCTTGCCGAGTCCGGGGCCGCGAATCTCGTCGCCGCCGAGCGTCACGGTGTCGAGGAGCTTGCCCTTGTTGTCGAGGATTTCGAAAATCGCCGTGTCGGAGGGGTAGATCTTGTGGCGCGGGTGGTCCTTGCGGCGGATTTCGATAAGCGAGCCGTCGGGCCGGACCATGCGGTAGCTGAGGAGATTGTCGATGGTCGTGCCGTATTCGAAGGCGAACGGCCCGCCCGCGTTCTCGGAAATGTTGCCGCCCAGGGAGGAGCCCGCCTTGGATGCCGGGTCCACGGTGAAGAGCAGTCCCTTCTTGGCCGCAGCCTGGATGGCGTTCAGGGTGATGACGCCCGACTGGGCGGTCATGGTCCGCGCCTCCGGGTCGATGTCGATGATCCGTTTGAAACGGGAGAGCGACAGGATCACGCTGCGCGCCTCGGCCGGAATGGCTCCGCCGGTCAGTCCCGTGCCGCCGCCGCGCGGGATGAGTCCGAAACGCATTTCGTTGGCCAGCCGGACAATGCCCTGAATCTGCGATTCGTCCTCGGGGAAGAGCACGAGCATGGGCAGTTCCATGCGCAGGTCCGTGGCGTCGGTGGCCGACTCAATGCGGGAGTGCGGCTCGTGGCCGATGGCGTCCTCGGGCATGAACGCCTTGAGGCGTTTCACGATCTCGTCGCGGAAGGCCAGTTCGTTGCCGTGGCGTTCCCAGAAAAGTTCGATGCCCTTGGTCAGGATGGTGGCGAATTCACGGTCCAGCATGGGACGGGACATGTTCAGCCGCCGGTCCACTGCCGTGCGGACCAATTCCGGGTCGATGAAGGGGTTGTAGCGCACGAGGAAAAGCTCGGCGGCCAGGTTCGAGGCGAGTTTCTTCACTTTTTCGGGCCAGTGCTGAAACTGTTCCATGTCCACCACTCCGAGGGCGCGGGTGATGAGCTGTTCATCGGAAATAGATATATGAGGTCCAAGCTGGGCCATGTCTTATTACTCCATGGGTTGGGTGAAGAGGTGAGAGTTAAGCCCTTTTTGCCCGGTTGGCAAGTTTGCGCCGGTCCGCTTCGGACTTCGCGCCGGCTTTCGGAAATATATAAAACAATGAGTGTTGCAATCGCTTGACTTGAATTCGTTTTGTCGGTCAATATAAGACAATTCTATAATTGAGTGAGGATTCATGTTATGCCGCATCCCAAGGGGAAATGTCTCATTGCGTCTCTGGTCACATTATGCTTGGTCCTGTCGGTGACGCCGGGGTTCGCCGCGGATTACGTGATCGACAGCCCCACCACCACGACGCAGGATTTGGCTGCGGGCGACACGTTGGAAGTTACGGGTAGCGGTAGTATCACGCCTCCCTTAGGCGATAGGGGCGTCAACGCAGTGGGTGGGGGGCATACCATCAATAACGCTGGCGAGATTTCGGCCTCGGGGATCGGCACGACGTACGCGGTTCATGCCGAAGGCGGTTCCAGTTCCGTGAATAATACCGGTAGCATCACCGGTTCTGGTTCGCACGTCTTGGGCGTTCACCTTGTAGACGGGAACAATCAGATCACCAACTCGGGCGAACTCATGACCACAGGGAACGGTGCGGACGGAATATTGGCCCAAGGCGGCTCCAGCTCCGTAAATAATAGCGGGACCATCGTCGTCACAGGAGCGGGCAGTTACGCTGTCGACCTCCAGGGTGGCGACAACCAGGTGGTCAACTCCGGTACGATCACGACCTCCGGCAACACCGGTGTGGGCATCTACGCCACCGAAGAGAACAACATGATCGTCAACACCGGCACAATCGCGACCACGGAAGGCTCTGGCGACGGCATCCACGTCGAGGACGCCAACAACACGGTCTCCAACTCGGGAACAATCACTACCCAAGGCACGAGCGCCCACGGCATCTCCTCCGATGGCGGCGGCAACACGATTACCAACACGGGAACGATCACCACCCACGGCGCTTCGGCCGACGGCATTCGGACCGAGGACGACAACAACACGGTCACCAACTCCGGGAGAATCGTCAGCGACCAGTCCAATGCCATCACCTTTTTGGGGGCAGGCAACACGCTGAACCTGAAGGCTTTCTCCTTCCTCGGCGGAGGCGTCGACTTGGGCGGCGGGACTACGGTGAACATCGATTTCGCTCCTTCCAGCTCCGTTTTTTGGGAGTTTTCCGGCACAGTTGACGCCATGAATTTTACCGGCTCGGTGCCGGTCTTCTACAATGCCGCCACCTCCCAGGTCGCGACCTTTGATCCCACTGCGTTTTCAGGTTCCTCGGACGCGCTCGCGGACATGACCGACAACGTTTCATCCGTGATTCGCGACCGTCTGGATTGCGTCGGAGATCGTTGGTGGACATCGGTATTCGGTTCGACATCCAAATACGACGGCTCTTCGGCAACCTTGGACTTCGACTCCAGCAACATGGGCGTGGCCATCGGCTATGACGCATCCATTACGGAAAGCACCACTTTGGGGGTTCTGGCCGGCTATCTTTGGAACGATTTCGACGTGGATTCTCTCAACGCGAAGTCTTTCGACAACAAGTCGGACGGCGCTTTCCTCGGCATCTACGGCAGGCAACGCTGGAGTTCCGTGTTTATTGATCTCGCCGTCACCGGCGGTTGGCTCGACCATAGCGACGACCGCATGGTCAACAACAACCTTGCCGCTTCGGGAGAGTCCGAAGCGGAGGCTTCCTACGACAGTTGGTGGTTTTCGCCTGAAGCCACCATCGGATATGAATTCGCGTTGAGCGACGAATGGTCCCTGGTCCCTGCCGCGAGCCTGCGTTACGCCCGGCAGACCATGGACAGCTATACCGAATCCGGCGGCGGCGACGCCAACGCGCATGTCGCCGGACGCGACGTGTCCATGCTTGAACAACGGCTGGAGCTTGGCGTGCGCGGGATGATGGATTCCTTTTCCCTGAATGTCCGGGCGGGCTGGCAATACCGCAACGCCCTGGGCGATGATGACGTCGAGTTGACCATGCTCGGCCAGAACAAGGCCGTGTCCACGGAAATGGAAGATCGAAGCGCCCTGTTCCTCGCCGGAGGGGTCGCGGCGCATCTGACCGATGCGGTGTCGCTGAAGTTGAACGGCGAAGCCGAATTGGGCGACGACAGCACTTCCATCGGCGGTTCCGCCATGGTCTGCGTTTTGTTTTAAAGACTCCGGGCGGACCGGCCGTTTCAGGATGGCCGGTCCGCGCCGTACGAAGGCCGACGAACCCGGTCATTTGCGGAAGGCCGTTCGGCCTGTCTCATGCGGTTCAGAATACCGCGCCCATCCCCTTGTCCCCCTTGCCTTTCAACCACTGCCGTTATACTGATTTGAAACATTTTTCATGGTATGGGGTAGTCTTTTCATTTCCGTCATCATCACTGAAGGGTAGAGATCATGAGCAAGCCGAATTTTGCGCCTTTGAAACTGTTCATCACGGGGCCGACCTACATCCGGCAGGATGTCAAGGAGGCGGCTCTGTTGCCCGAGTTCGGGCACCGCGACACGGAAAACGAGCTGCGGTTCGGGCCCATCCGCGAGAATCTGCGGAAGCTCGCCGGATGCGGCGACGATTTCGAGCCGATTCTGTGCCTCGGCTCCGGCTCCACGGCCATGGAGACCTCGGTTCGCTCCCTGGTGGCTGAGGACGAGACCATCCTCAACGTGTCCGTGGGTTCCTTCGGCGACATGTATTTCAATATCGCGGCCAGCAACGGCAAGAAGGCCGTGAACCTCAAGTTCGACTACGGCGAGGCCATCGATCTCAACGTGCTGGAGGACAAGCTGAAGGAAGTCCGCCCCCAAGTGGTCTCCTTCACCCATAATGAGACGTCCACCGGCGTGGTCAACGACGTGAAGGCCGTTTGCTCGCTCGTCCGGCAGTATGGGGCCATGCCCATCGTGGACGGCGTGTCCATCTTCGGCGGAGCCGAGCTGGCGCTGTCCGAGTCCGGTGCGGCCATGTATTCCACGGCCACCCAGAAGGCGCTCGGCCTGCCCGCCGGGTTCGGCATCGGGTTCGTCTCCGGCGAAGCCGAAGAGAAGGCCCGTAAGGTGACCAACAAGGGCCATCATCACGACATCACCAAGCATCTCGACCGGGCGCGCAAGAATCAGACCCTGACCACGCCCAACACCACCCTGGCCAACCAGATGTGGTTCCAGCTCGACCGCATCGTCAACGAGGAAGGCATCGAGAATCGTTTCGCCCGCCATCGCGAGATGCGTTCCATGGTCGAGAAGTGGGTAGGCGGCCTCGACGGGTTCGAGATGTTCGCCCCCGAAGGGCACCGCTCGCCAACTCTTTCCACCGTGATTTGCCCCGAAGGCGTGACCACGGCCCAGCTCAAGGGGAAAGTGAAGGAAGCTTTGCGCGGCGAGGGATACCTCATGGACCCCGGCTACTTCAAGTTGAACCAGCTTCTGGAGGAAGCGGACCGCCGCCCGATCTTCCGTGTGGGCCACATGGGTGACATCACGCCCGCCATGCTCACGGAATACCTGGCCAAATTGGAAGGAGAACTCGATAAGCTCCGATAGATCGACGACATAAGCATGTCACGGGGAGGTGGATATGCGGATACTTGCCAATGACGGCCTCGTGGAAGAGGCGCGGAAGTACTTGAGACAGCAGGGATTCACCGTTGAAACCGAGAAACGCGACGAGGACGATCTCATGAGCGAGATCGGGTCCTTCGACGCTCTGCTCGTACGCTCCGCCACCAAAGTCACCCGGGTCTTGCTCGAAGCCGGGGTGAAGGACGGCGGCAAGCTCAAGATCGTCGGGCGGGGCGGCGTGGGCACGGACAACATCGACCTTGAGGCGGCCAAGGAGCTGGGCGTCATCGTCAAGTTTGCGCCCAACGGCAACACCAACGCCACTGCCGAGCACGCCTTGGGACTCATGTTCGCCATCGCGCGCAAGGTGCCCTTCGCCCATCGCACCCTCATGGACGGGACCTGGCACAAGAAGCGGTTCAAGGGCGTGGAGCTCTTCGGCAAGACGCTCGGCATCATCGGCTGCGGCCGCATCGGCCAGTCCCTGGCGGCCAAGGCGGGAGCTCTCGGCATGAAGGTCCTGGGTTATGATCTCTACCGTTCCATCGACGCCCCCCTGACCTATGTGGACTCCATCCCCGAGCTGCTCGAAAAATCCGACTTCGTCTCCCTGCACTGCGGTGGTGCCGAGCCGGTCATCAAGGCCGAGGAACTCGCCCTGATGAAGGATTCCGCCTACCTCATAAACGCTTCCCGCGGCAAGAACGTGGCCGAGGACGCCCTGTACGAAGCCCTCAAGACCGGGAAAATCGCGGGAGCGGCCCTGGACTGCTACGAGTCCGAGCCCAAGCGCGAGGGAGAGCCTTTCCGGAACAAACTCCAGGAGCTGGACAACATCGTCATGTCCGCCCACCTGGGAGCCTCGACCAACAACGCGGGCATTCGCACCGGGCTTGAAATCGCCGAAGTGGTCGCCGGATACCTCAAGCGCGGCGAGTACGGCAATTCCGTGAACGTGGGGGAGACCGTGGAGGAAGAGGGGGCCGATATCTACACCATCTTCATCACCCATGAGGACAAGCCCGGCATGTTCGGCAAGTTCGGCACCCTTATGGGCGAGATGGGCGTGAATATCCGCGAGAACAATTCCCGCAAACTCGGCGAACAGGTCCAGACCGTGTATATGGTCCACGCCAAACCCACCGAAGAGGTGCGCGAGGCCCTGAGCCGCATCGAAGGCGTCAGGCGCGTGACCATTTAGTCTTTGCGTGAAGCAGTAGTGGGACCGCCTTCGGCGGATTTGTCAGGTGATTTCGCCTCCGGCGGGCAAGGGGCACACCCCCTTGCATCCCGATTGCGCCCCTGCGGGGCGGAAATGGCTTTTCAATCAAATCTGTTTCAATTTGAAAGACCTGATTGCTCCGGGAACGCCTTTCATTGATAAACCTTCGCCGAAGGCGACATAGGGATTCCAAAGGGGGCCCGCCCCTTTGGCCGCCGGAGGCGAAATCACCCATCCATCCCGCCGAAGGCGGTTCCTCTACTGCTTTCACCGGAAAGTTTCGGAACAAAAAAAAGGCTCGGCATATGCCGGGCCTTTTGGTTGTCGGGTCATCGTCTGGACAGCAGCCAGATGACGTGGACCAGTCCGGGGAAATAACCCAGGAGGGTCAAGAGCAGGTTGACCCAGAACTGAAGTCCCAGGCCTACCTTGAGGAATGCGCCCAGCGGCGGGATGAGGACGGAGATGATAATGCGGATGATTTCCATGCGGGCTCCTTTGAGCGGTTTTTAAGCTTGATTATCCTTATCGTTTTTCCCGCATGGAAGCAATGTCCGTCAGTTCCCAAGCGCGGCTTTCGCGATGTCCTGGGAGATATATCCCTTCAGGTGGTCATAGGGGATGGTTACGACCTGTTCGCCCGCGGCATACGGGGCCACCTGGTAAGGGGCGAAATAGAAGGCCACGCCTTCCGGGGTCAGGATGAATTTGTCGAAGTTTTTCCCGAGGGGTTCAATGCCGTAATTGAGCATTTCCGGCAGATACATTTCTCCGAGGGACTTGGTGAGCACTTCGCGGCAGATGGCTGAAATCTTGTCCAGGGCGGCCACGCGGTTGGGGAAGAGCTTGCCCAGGGTGAGCGAACTGCCGTCGGTCATGTCGAAGACCCAGGTCATGGGCCAGTGGTTGGGGTGCGCCCCGCCGGTGTAGAACATGACGTTGAGCTTGACGGAAACATAGCGGCCGCCAGCGATGGGCCAGACCCCGTACCGGGTCATCATTTCGTACTGGTGGGGGAAGAAGCTCCGGTCGTGCTCCGGGTCGCTCATCTTGAAGTCGAGGATGGAGGCGGAGACATAGTCCCGGATGGTCTTGCTGGCCTCGCTTTGGCAGAGCACCGGGTATTCGGCGTCCACCTTGAATCCGGGCGTGTCCTCCTGGATGGAAACCGAGGTCAGCACGGGCGGGGCGCAGGGCGGGGCTGCCTGGATGGTTGCCGGGACGAGCAGCAGAAAAAGGGCGAAGAGTAGGGTCGCTATACGGTTCATAAGGTCTCCTGAGAGTTGAGCAGCAATTTCCGCATCCCCCATGCCGCCTGTCCCAGGGAGATGCAGCCGTCATTGGGCGGCAGTTGGGTATGCACCAAGGGTATCAGACCCGCGCCTTGCAGGGCCAGGGGCAATTCGACTGCGAGGGTCAGGTTCTGCATGACTCCGCCGGACAGGGCCACATGGTGGATGTCCAGGAGCATGGAAAAGGAGAAGGCCAGTTCGGTCAGCCCGGCAATGAGGCCGAGGTGGAAACGGCGGGCGATTTTAGCAACCGGCACGCCCCGTTCCAGGTCCTTCAGGACCGCCGCCACCAGGGAAAGGGTGTCCAGCGCCACCGGATCGGCGGATTGGAGCGGACAGGGGTAGGCCTCGGTTTCGTCCATGTCTTGGGCTTTTTCGAGGAGGATGGCCGCCTGCCCTTCGTAAGAGATGGTTTCGGCCAGTCCGCAGAGGGCGGCCACGCCATCGAACAGCCTTCCGCAACTGGAAGTCTTGGGCGCGTTGATATCCTTTTCGAGCAATTGCGGCAGGAACCGGCTCGCGGCTCCGAAGCGTTTCAGCCACGGCCATTCGTAGCGGCCCGGCTCCCGGACGCCGAGTTCCCACAGGGCGGCTTGAGCTATGCGCCACGGCTCCTTCACGGCAGTCTCGCCGCCGGGCAACCGGATGTGGGCGAAGCGGGCGAGCCGCTGGTGATCCAGGGTGGACGGGTCGACCAACAGGCATTCCCCGCCCCAAATGGTGCCGTCCTCGCCATACCCGGTGCCGTCCAGGGCCAGGCCGATGACCGGGCCGTCGAATTTGTTTTCGGCAAGGACGGCGTGGATGTGCGCGTAGTGGTGCTGGAGCGCGGCCACGGGCACGTTGCGTCTGCTCCCCAGGTCTTCGGCCAGGGTGGACGTCATGTAGTCCGGGTGCAGGTCGCGGACGATGAGCTTGGGCTCGACTTGCAGGATATCTTCGAGGTGGGCTTGGATCTCATTGTGAAAACGCATGGTTTCCAGGTTGGACATGTTGCCGATGTGCTGGCTGGTGAAGGCCTGGTCGCCTTTGGTCAGGGTCAGGGTGCACTTGAGCTCCGGCCCCACGCCGAGGACCGTGTCGCCTTTGACCGGCAGGAAAACCGGGGAGGGCACGAAGCCGCGTGCCCGGCGCATGAAGATCGGCTCGCCCGTCCCGGGATTGACCCGGATCACGGAATCGTCCGTACGGATGAGGATGTCCCGGTTGTGGAATAGAAAAATGTCGGCGATGGACGACAGCCTTTCCAGGGCCTCGTCGTTGTCCAGGCAGATGGGCTCCGAGCTCATGTTGCCCGAGGTCATTATCAGGGCCGCTTCCGGTCCCATCAGTTCCGCATAGTCGTGGAGCAGGATGTGGTGGAGCGGGGTGTACGGGAGCATCATGCCGATGAAATTCGTGTCCGGGGCCACTGATCGGGCTAGGGGGAAGGGGCGTTTTTTCGCCGTCAGCACGATGGGACGCCGGATGCCTGTCAGCCATTCTTCCTCGGCCGGAGAAATATGAGCCAGCCGTTGGGCGGTAGCCATGTCCGCGACCATCACGGCCAGCGGTTTGTCCGGCCGGTGCTTTCGCAGCCTGAGTTCGGCCACGGTACTGTGGGAGGCCGCGTCGCAGACCAGATGGAAGCCGCCGAGACCCTTGACCGCGGCGATTTTCCCTTGGGCCAGTTCGCGGGCCAGTCCCCGCAGGGATTCATCGCCCTGGGAAATGACCGTGCCGTCGGACCGGGTCAGCCATGTGGCCGGGCCGCAGGCCGGGCAGGCGTTGGGCTGCGCGTGAAAGCGCCGGTCCAGCGGGTCCATGTACTCGGTTTCGCACTTCGGGCAGAGGGGAAACTTGGCCATGGAGGTCTGGGGCCGGTCATAAGGTATTGAGCGGGTGATGGTGTAGCGCGGCCCGCAGTTGGTGCAGTTGGTGAACGGGTAGCGGTATCGCCGGTTGCCCGGATCGCTCATGTCGTTCAGACAGTCGCGGCAGGTGGCCACATCCGGGGATATGAGCACGGAGTTCCCGGATTTGCGGGTGGATTCGAGGATGATGAAGGCGTCCTCGCCTTCGATCGGCTTCATTCCTTCGGAATCGAGGGTGACGATGCGCGCCAGGGGCGGCAGCTTGCCCGTCAGGTCCCTGGAAAAACCGTCCACCTGTCCGGCGTCTCCCTGAACTTCGATGAGCACTCCGTCCGACGAATTGTTCACCGAGCCTGTGACGCCGTGGTCGAGGGCGATGCGGTAGACGAAGGGCCTGAAGCCCACGCCCTGCACCTGTCCGGTAATGGTGAATTTTTGGCGTCTATGCATGGTTGTCTTTATCGTTCAACGCTATTTTTCGCAAGGGGAATCAGTTTCTTGCAAGGTGTTTCAACAGGCTGCGGAGCCTTCCACGAAGCAGCCGCATGGGTGCGAAAGAAAGCTCGCGTTCCTCGGAGAGAATGAACCCGGCCGAGTTGAAAGCGCCGGGCGTGTCCAGGGGGTACTCCAGCGCGGACGGGTCGGCGCCTTCCATTCCCCTGAGGCGCGCCTCTTCCCACAGGGGGACCTGTTCCGGGGTCAGTCCAAGCAGCGCGGCGGCCATCGTGTCCAGGGCCACGCCGTTTTCGGCCGCGGCCATGAGTCCCAGCGGGAACGGCTCGCCCTTGATGGGGCCGTCCCGGTGCATGGGGCGGACGCCGTCCATGAGGTGCGCGGCCTGCGGCAGGGCACGATACACGTCCATGAGCATGGACCGGAAAATTGCGTGGCTGTGTCCGAGCCGGTTGTGAGCCAGCGCCTTGCGGAAGCCCACTACACAGCCGAACAGGTTCTTGACCGCGCCCGACAGGGTCATCTGGCAGTGGACCTTGAGCTTGGGCAGGTTGAGGATGCGATCCGCTTCCATGGCGTCCAGCGACAGGCCGATGGTCCCGCCCAGGGTGAGCGGAAGGGGGGTCGGCCGGGCGAGGCTCCGCACATCGAGGCCGAGTTCGGCCAGAGCCTCTTCGAGCCCGGAGGCGCGCGCCACGGAGGCGGCGGACCCGAAGGCCGGGGAGTCGGCTACGGTCACTCTCGCGCCGTGGTCCAGCAGCCATGCGCAGGCCGCTCGAACCACCTGTGGATGGGTGGTGCAGTGGGCCGCATTGCTTCCGTTGACGAGGTTGGGCTTGACCAGCACCCGATCGCCATGGGCGGGAGCGAAGCCGATGCTTTCGAGAAGCGCGGCCACGGCCTGGGCGAGCTGTTCAGGACGGTATTCCGGAACCCTGAGGATGGCGACGGTTTCGGGCATGACGGGCAGCATAGGCCCGGCCGTCGCGGATGACAAGTCGGGGGTTGCCAGCCGGGCCGTGAAAGGAGAGAGTGGCCGCATGAATCCACTTGTATCCTTGAAAGACGTGAGCGTGACCCGAAACGGCAGGCGACTGCTCGGGCCGCTCGATTGGCGGTTGGAACGCGGCGGCCACACGGCGGTGACCGGGCGCAACGGCGCTGGCAAGACCACGCTGCTGCGGCTCCTGCGCGGCGAAATCACCCCCGACCCCGGCGGGGAGCGGGTCTACGATTTGGGCGAAGGGCCGCAACGGTCCGTATTGGGCCTGCGGCAGCGCATCGGCCTGGTCTCGGCGGACATGCAGGACTTCTACTTTCTTCATACGCCCAGGGTGAAGGGGCGCGATGTGGTGTTGGCCGGATTCTTCGACACGCCCATCCTGTACCAGCCCGCGTCTCCGGAACAGGAGAGGGCGGCCGACGCGGTCATCGACCGGCTGGGTATCCGAGATTTGGCCGAGAGCGAATTGCGCGCGCTGTCCACGGGGCAGGTGCGTAAGCTGCTGGTGGCCAGGGCCCTTGCGCCGGAGCCGGATATCCTGCTCCTGGACGAGAGTTTGGACGGGCTGGACGCGAGGGCGCGCGTCGAGGTCGTCGAACTGCTCGGCCTGGCCGCGGAGCGCGCCACTCTGGTCTGCGCCGCCCACCGCGCAGGGGACCTGCCCGAGTGCGTGGACCGGGCGCTGGCCCTGGACAACGGGCGCGTGCTTGCCGAGGGCGTTCGGGATCAGGCCATGCGGGCTTTGAGCGAGACGGCCCCCGACATGGTTGCCTGCGACCTGCCGCCCGCACCCGCGTCGGACCATTTCGATTTTCTCCTGCGCATGAAGAACGTGTCCGTGGTGGCCGACGGCGTCCGCATCCTCGACAGCATCAACTGGGAGGTCCTGCCCGGCGAGAATTGGCTCGTGCTCGGCGAGAACGGAGCGGGCAAGTCCACGCTGCTCAAGCTTATTACCAGCGAGATCGCGCCCTATGCCGACGGCGAGCGGGGAACGGGCGCGGTGGAGAGGCTGGGCGGCATGACCATGGACGAGGCCCGGCCGCTCATAGGCGTGGTCTCGCCCGCGCTTCAGGCGAGCTATGCCCGCGAATTGGGCTGGGAGGTGACCGCCGAAGAGACGGTCATGTCCGGGTTTCGGGGGTCCGTCGGAATGCTCGACGAGCCCACCAGCCGGGAACGGCTCGGGGCCGAGCAGTGGCTGGAAATCGTCGGCCTCAAGGGTTTGGGCTCCCGGCGGCTCCGGCACATGTCCTACGGCCAGCAGCGCCGCGTGTTCCTGGCCAGGGCCATGGCTCCCGGTCCGAAACTGCTCCTTTTGGACGAGCCCCTGTCCGGTCTGGACCCCGCTTCGCGGGCGCACCTGATCGAGCTTGTCCAACGCCTCGCAGAGGCCGGAACACCCCTGATAATGGTCTCTCATTACCCCGAGGACCGTATCCCGGCCATAAACCGGATTTTGGAAATTGAGGGTGGGCAAATGCGCCTTTGCGGCGATATCGCAAAGGGTAAGAGGGCCTTAGGATAGGGGGGATGTCGGAACTGGTCGGGATTATTCCTTTTAAATTTAGAAAAACCCCTTGACTTGTTTCTCTTTTTGTCCAAATGTGCCCATCAGTGTGTCAGCGTACCCCTGTAGGGACGGTCTATTTCCGGCCGACGCTGACTGGGGAAAGGAAACAGGTATATCGAGAAGCAGTGTGCGCATCGTGTACGCTGCTTCTTTTTTATTTAGATCGATGCTTAAGCATCATACCGCATTCACGGGAGTGAATAACCATGTCTAAGAATATCTATGTCGGCAATCTGCCCTGGTCCGCAACCGAAGACGAAGTCCGCGCGGCTTTCGAGGCTCACGGCCAGGTTTCCTCCGTTAAACTGATCGAAGATCGTGAGACCGGCCGCCCCCGCGGTTTCGGCTTCGTGGAAATGGACGACGATTCCGCCGCTCTGGACGCTATTGAAGCTCTGGACGGCAAGGACTTCGGTGGCCGCAACCTGAAGGTCAACGAAGCCAAGCCCCGCGCCGAGCGTCCCCGCTGGTAGCCCAGCGCGCCTGATAAAGGCATCGATGCCCGTCTCTCGCGAGGAGGGACGGGCTTTTTTTTGGGGGATTTCCCGTTAACTCCCTGAATGGGAAGACCGGGCGTTGAAAGCCGCTTCGCGGCAAAGGCCGGGCTGTTTCGTCTCATGCGGGCAAGGGCCGCACCCTTGCTTCCCCTGCAAGCGCCTTCGGCGCGGGCTTTTTCGCTCCACGGCGTTCCGCCTCCAAAGCGGGGAGTTAATGATATAGGTTCCGTTTTTTGCGGCCTTGGGCCGTTAACCCTGAACAGGGAGTTGTTTTGGCCAAGCCAAATTATAAGTTTGCGAAACGGCAGAAAGAGATGGCTAAGAAAAAGAAAAAAGAAGAAAAACAACAGCGTAAGCTGCTGAAGAAACAGGAAGGCTCTGAGCCTGGCCAGGATGATGAGTCCGAGGACGAGGACGGCGGTTCCTGATTCCGAAGCAGGCCGGGGTTGGCCGCGTATTGCCAAGACCCCGGCCAATGGGTAATGTCAGGCAAAAATCATTCGATTTCCTGCGGAGGCGACAGTGCGACACTCGGGCGAAGTGACCTGGTTCAACGAGCAGAAGGGATTCGGCTTCATCCTCGGTGAGGATGGGCGTGACGTCTTCGTCCATTACACTGAAATCGTCCGCGACGGTTTCCAGACCTTGGAACCCGGTGAAAAAGTCACCTTCGGCCTCGTGGACGAGGAAACGGGCCCCAAGGCCGTGGAAGTCCGCCCGACCGAGGAAGCCGGGACCGTCGGCCTGAGCTAGTCCTGCCCCAATCCCATGCCCGGCTCCATAATCCGGCCGGTCATATCCGTTTCATATCCGCCCTGCGCCTTGATTCTGGCCTGGACGTCCTTTTTCCCGATGATCTCGATGAGAGTTTGAATGCGCTCGTCGCCGACGTATTTTTCGGGAATGATCAAATCATAGCGTTCGTGGGCCAAGGGCGCGAAGTCCAGGTCCAGCGCCTTGGCCGCGGCATAGATGCCCAGCCCGCATGAGGCCGCGCCGGTGAGCACGTTCACGGCAACGGCCATGTGCGTGAATTCCTCGTTCTCGTATCCGGCTACATCGCGCGGGCTGATGCCCGCCGTTTTCAGATGATGGTCCAGGAGGATACGCGTCCCGGCTCCCCGTTGGCGGTTGATGAAGACCACGTCCTTCCGGGTCAGGTCGCCGACCCCCTGGATGGAAAGCGGGTTCCCCTTCGGCACGATGAGCCCCTGGTGGCGGATGGCCAGGTTGACCACGGTCACCGGCAGGCCGCCAAGATACTTTTCGATGAACGGAAAGTTGAAGTCTCCGGTCTCGGGGTCGAACAGGTGCGCCCCGGCGAACAGGGCCGAGCCCGCCTTGAGCGCGGTCAGGCCACCCATCGATCCGGCGTGGCTCGAAACCAGCCGCAGGGGTTCGGGCAGTCCCATGAGTTCGTTGGCGAGCAGGTCCAGGGTGTTGTCGTGGCTGCCCACGTGGACCAGCACCCGGTCGAGGTCGCCCTTGTGGACCAGCAGTTCGGCGCGGACGGTCTCGCCCTGTTCCACGCCCTCGACGTCCTCGGGAATGTAGGCCACGGCCTGGGCTTTGGTCATGGTCGTTATCATGCCCGCTCCCCGGGCCAGCGGAGCGCCCACGATGTTCTCGCCGATGCGTCCCGCGGCGAGCCGGATGGCTTCGCGCATCCCCGGCCTGGACGGCGTCTTGCGGGCCAGGACGATGTCCGTCAGCCTGCGTTCGGGCGCGGATTTGCCCATGAGCCAATGGACCACGGGCGCAAGGATTTTCTCGTGGCAGACCACGGCCGATACCGGGTAGCCCGGCGCGCCCACCAGGAGTCTGCCCGGATAGCCGCTGCGTTCGTCGGTCACGGCCAGCAGCGTGGGCTTGCCCGGCATGACCGAGATGCCGTGGACCAGAACCTCGCCGATGGATTCGAATACCTTTTTAGAATAGTCCTTGCTGCCCGCGCTCGACCCCGCGCCGACCACGACCATGTGGCACCCCTTGGCCAACCCGTCCAGCACCGCCCCGCGCAGTGCGTCCTCGTTGTCCGGCACTGGCGCGGACCAATCCGCGTCGATACCCCAGCCGTTGGCGTAGGCGCGGAAAACCTGGGAGTTGGATTCGATGACCTGTCCGGCGCACGGTTCCGGCTTGTCGAGGAAATTCAGCACTTCGTCGCCCGTCGGCAGGAAGATGGTTCGGACCCGTTCACGGACCTCCACCTCATAGATGCCCGCCGAGATGAGCGCGCCGATGTCGGACGGCGTCAGCTCCCGGTTCTGGGGAATGAGCAGTTCGGTGGCCACAATGTCCTCACCGATGCGGCGTACGTGCTGCCACGGAAAGGCTGGCGCGTCGATGAGCACGGTGGCTTCATCTTTCTGGACCACGTTTTCGATCATGACCACCGCGTTTTTGCCCTCGGGAAGCGGGTTGCCCGTGTTGACGAACACGAATCCCTCGCCGAGCGCGAGGGCCACGGGCGCGTCCTCGCGGGCCAGGAAGGTGGATTCCGCCGACACCGCCACGCCGTCCATGGCCGCCGCGTGGAAGGTGGGCGATGAGTACTTCGCGTATATCGGACCGGCCGTGACTCGTCCCGCGGCCTCGTGGGTGGGCACCTGCTCGGTGCCGAGCAGAGCCTCGCGGTCAAGGTGCGCCTTGGCCAGAGCCACGGCTTCTTCGGGCGGGACCGTCTTCAAATATATATTGCGTTTGGTCATGTCGGATGCCTCCGGCGGCCAAGGGAACCCCGCGCGGAGTCTGCCTTGACCTTTCTTGCTGAGTTGTTTTCGCACTTTCGCGGCATGGGTGAACAGGCGTTGGTGTAACGTCCCGGCGGCAATAATAGCAAATTTTTTCCCGGAATTCCCGAGAAAAAGCGGTGTCCTCGAATCGGACCATGGGGAGGGGAGGAGCTGCGTGGAGTGTAGGGAAGGGAGAAAGGGGAAGGTTCCTTGCGACGGAACCTTCCCCTTCTTGTGAGTCTATTCGTACTGGAATTCGCCGTCCCTGTAGATGACGAGCTCTTCGCCGCCCTTGAGGGTGGCGGTGACGGTCTTTTGCTGGGTGTTGACCAGGTCCCAGTGCAGGGCGGAATCATTGAAGCCGAGTTCCTCCTTCCGGGCCTTGTCCAGCGTGGACTGGTCTCCGGCGAAAGTGTCGGCATAGGACGCGCCTACGGCTACATGGCAGTTGCCTTGGGGGCCGCCGAAGTTCTCGTCGAACAGCGTGTTGGCCATGAACGCGTTGATCTTGGAGAAGCGGCGGTCGGTCAGGGAGAATTCGCCCAGCCGGTTGGCCCCCTCGTCCAGGGTCAGTTGCTTGGCCACGAATTCGCCGCCGGACTTGGCTTCGGTCTTGACTGCCACGCCCTTTTCAAAGGTCAGACGCACGCCTTCGACGAAGTTGCCCGAGCGGAAGGAGGGCTGGTCGGCGTAATAGACGCCCTCGGTGCCGCGCCAGTCCGGGGAGAGGAATATCTCGAAGGACGGGATGTTGTGGCCGGACACGCCGAGCCATTGGCGCTGTTCGCCCGGGGTGACGATGAGGTCGGTGTCCTCGGACTGGATGCGCAGGTGTTCGACGTCCAGCGCGTTGAGCCATGCCTTGACCTTTTGGGTTTCTTCGAAAATCTCGTGCCAGCGGGCGGGCGGGTTGTCGTCGTCCAGGTAGCACGCCTTGACGACCTGGGCCTTGAACTCGTCCATGGACAATCCGGCCGCCTTGGCCAGGGCCGGGGTGGGGTAGATGCACAGGGTCCAGCCGAAGTCGCCGGACTGCTCGCGCTTTTCCATGATGTCGCGCATGAACTTGCGGGCCACGGCGGCCTGTCCGATGCGTCTGGAATCGACGTCC
Organism: Desulfovibrio sp. Fe33; assembly: GCF_028532725.1. Classification (NCBI taxonomy): domain Bacteria; kingdom Pseudomonadati; phylum Thermodesulfobacteriota; class Desulfovibrionia; order Desulfovibrionales; family Desulfovibrionaceae; genus Desulfovibrio; species Desulfovibrio sp. Fe33. The sequence goes on along the minus strand of NZ_JAQKGU010000005.1, from coordinate 193,612 downwards.
TGCAAATGCGTCAGAGAGGCCGGGGCGATGAGGGAGATGAGCCCGTTGAGCCCCCCGACGAATTCCTTTTCGCCCGCCGGGATGGCCGTGAGCTGGTTTTCGTCGCTCTTTCCATAGAAGGAGAGCTCCATGTGGGGGGTCAGGTTTTGACGGGGGATGGGGTTGATGCCCTTTCCTATGAGCAGATCATACATGGCGTCGGCCAGGGGCATGGCGTCGGTGTCGAAGCGCAGGAGCACGAAATCGCCGGGCTTATATGGTTTGGTGCGGGCGGTGGACAACCCCCACCACAATGTCTCGGCATATTTTTTCAATTCGTTTTCAGTGAACATATGGGTACCTCTTTTGGTTATGAGCGGTATTTGAGGCAGTCAGAGTAAACGACTCCGCGCCGCATCACAAGCGGTGGGGGAAAACGGGAATTTGCAGGACTTTTGAAAAGCGCTTTCATGTCTTGACACATGGCGGGCATGAATATATCAGCAAGTTCGTGCCCGGCCTGCATGGTCGGCATCGTACCTTGAAATGTCGTGTCTCGCCCCGGTCGCAGGCCAAAAGGGCAGCGCGCGAAACAGTCCCGCATACGGCGGGCATCCCAAATTATTTTCTGGAGGGAAAAATGGGCTACACTATCACTATCGACACCGACAAGTGCACCGGCGACGGCGAATGCGTGGACGTTTGCCCCGTTGAAGTTTACGAACTTCAGGACGGCAAAGCCGTTGCGGTCAACGAAGACGAATGTCTCGGTTGTGAGTCTTGCGTCGAGGTCTGTGAGAACGACGCCATCACCGTCGAAGAAAACTAGTCTTCACGATTTGATATGGTTACGGGAGCGGCGGGTATCCGGCGCTCCCGTTCCATTTTGAGGCCGCCGGAAGAGTGGCTGCGCAGCGGGTCGCGGCCACGGGAAAATGTTCCGGTCCAGGCCTGTTCGGCGCCGGAGCCGTTGTCGGGGATCGTCTCGTCTTCCCATCCGGCAACCCCGGCCCTTTTTTTGGGGGCCGTCGGTTGACGGCGTCGAATCAAGACTTAATTGGTCTGAGCAACCACACCCATGGCCGGCGTCTCCGCCGGGCCGGTCCAGGAGCAGACAGAATGGCCCTTGATTTTACCGAGTATTTCAAAAAATACGAAGCCATCGTGGCCGAGGTCGATGCGGTCTTCAAGAAATTCGAAACCGAGATGCCGGACCTGGTCAAATGCGGCAAGGGATGCAGCGACTGTTGCTACGCCCTGTTCGATGTGACGCTGGTCGAGGCCATGTACATCAACGCCAAGTTCAACGAAAAATTTTCCGGCATGGAGCGCTCGGCCGTTCTGGACCGGGCCGACAAGGCCGATCGCCAGATTCACAAGCTCAAGCGCAAGGTATTCAAGGCGAGCCAGGAAGGCCGCCCGGTCAATGAGATCCTGCTCGAAGTGGCCAAGGCCCGTGTGCGCTGTCCCATGCTGGGCGACGACGATCTCTGCTCCATCTACGAGAACCGGCCCATCACCTGCAGGCTGTACGGCGTGCCCACCTCCATCGGGGGCGAGGCCCATACCTGCAACAAGGCCGGGTTCAAGGGCGGCGAGAAGTACCCCACCGTGAACATGGACATCATCCTGGACAGGCTCCTGGCCATCGGCAAGGAAATCCAGACGGGCGTGGGCTCCCGTTTCCGCGAATTGGGCGAGATGCTTCTGCCCGTGTCCATGGCCATCGTCACGGAGTACGACGAGGCGTATCTCGGCGTGGGTGAAAAGACCAACCTGCGTGAGAAGAGCCCCGAGGAAGAGGTGCAGCCGCGCGAGATCATCGCTCCGGCGGCGGCCAAGGGCCCGGCGAAGTCCGCAGCCTGCGCCTCCTGCACCGAATCCAAGTCCTCCTGCGAAACCTGCGGCGAGTCCATCGTACTCGGCGGCAAGGAATAGCCTATGACCAAGACCGTCAATTACGAGGAAATGCCCGAACACGAGGTCGAGGCCCGCAAGCGGCACATGTACGAGAAGATGTCGCCCCGGCGGCGCAAGTTCGTCGACCGGCTGGGCTATGAGAACTGGGACCCGTTCGCGGCCCCGTTCGATCCCATCGACATTCGCGTGGAGAAGACCGGCCTGACCCAGGCACAATTGACCCAGCTTTTCATTTTGCAGTCCGGCAGGCATCTGAATCAGGAATACATCGACCAGGTCAACGAGTTCAACGTCATGCTGGTCATGAACTTCGAGAAGGTTCGACCCATCTACGAATTCTGCCTCTGGTACGCTGAGCATTGCAAGAAACACGGCGTCGAGCCATAAAGCGAGGATATTCACATGGAACACTTCGACAATATTGATGATTACATTGCCGATCTCAAGTCCAAGCTGCGCGACAACCCCAGTTGCGGCAACACCCATTACAATCTGGGCGTGGCCTATCTTTCCCGCCGCGACTTCATGGAGGCCGAGCGCGAGTTTCTGGACGCCGTGGCGCATTCTCCGCGCATGGCCGAAGCCTATGTGCAGCTCGGCGGCATCGCCCTGCAGCGCGGCGATATGGATTCCTGCCTGAGCTACAACGTTCAGGCCACCCAGCAACGGCCGTTCTTCGCCGTGCCCTGGGGCAACATCGGTTTCGTCTACATGCAGCAGGGCGACAACGACAAGGCGCACAAGTCCCTGAAGAAGGCCCTGAAGCTCGATCCCGAGTTCGCCCAGGCCCAGGCGACCATGTCCAGCGTGCTCATCGCCATGGGCGAATACGAGGAAGCGGACATGATCCTCAAGTCGCTTCTCGAAAAGCAGCCCCACTTCGGCCCCGGCTGGAACAACAAGGCCATCATCGAGGCCGAGCGCGGCAACTGGGCCGAGGCGGCCACCTGCATCGAGCGGGCCGAGGAATCCGGTTTTGAGGTCCCGGCTGATTTTCGCCAGGAAGTGCAGGACAATATCGCGAAATAAGAATCGTTCCTGTTGCCCGGTCCGAAAAGATGATTATATCAAGGGAGCTGTCCATTGACGGCTCCCTTTTTTCATGGAGGTTTGCATGTCACGATTCCGCAGCATCAAAAAGGCCGTCCACGATATCCTGGCCGATGACGATTGGCAGGCCCGGCTCGTCGAGCTTGACGACTATCGTCCCGTGGACCTGGTCCCGCCTCTTCTGAATCTTCGCCTGGACCGCCTGGAGACGGTGCGCTGGCGGTCCGCTACGGCCTTCGGGCTGACTGCCGCGCGCATGGCCGAGGCATCCATGGAGAAGGCCCGCATCCTCATGCGCACGCTCATGTGGTACATGAACGAGGAGTCGGGCAACCTCGGCTGGGGAATTCCGCATTTCATGGGCGAGGCCATGGTCAACAGCGAACGCATCGCCAAGGAATTTCACAAGATCCTGGCTTCCTACATATTCTGTGACGAGGAGTGCGACGGCAATTTCCTGGATCACCCGGAATTGCGGCGCGACGTCTACTGGGGGCTGGCCCGCTTGGCCGAGGTGCGGCCCGAGCTGGTGGCGCACGGCGAAAAATACCTCGTTGCCGCTTTGGACGACGCCGACCCGTACAACCGCGCCTACGCGGCCCGCGTGCTCGGTCTCATCAAGGCCGAAGGGGCCAGGGGCGGAATGGCGGCCCTGGCGGATGATCCCGTCGAAATACGCACTTTTCTCCATCGCGAGCTTGTCGATACCACCGTGGGCGAGCTGGTGCGCAACGCCCTTGAGGATCTCGGGTAGCCGTTGACCTCCAGTAGTGAAAAAAACGGGGCGGCACGCACGGCGGCCCCGTCTTGTCCGACGTATCCCTTATAAGTGGTATTTCTTGAAATCCTCGCTTGGTTCGATTTCCACATAGACGTACAGCGCCACGCCGTAGGGATCGAGGGTGCAGAACCCGCGGTCGCCCCATGGGTGGTCCTCCAGAGGCATGATCATGGGCAGTCCTGCTTCGGTCAGTCGGCCGTGCGCCTCCTCGACGGCGGCCGCGCTTTCCAGCTTGAGGTTGCAGGTCAGGCCGCCGCCGTATGGTTGGTGGCCGGGGTTCTGCGGCTGCATGAAGTGCAGGGTGGGGCCGCCTTCGCCGAATGCCAGGCCGATGTACCAGCCGCAGTCGAAAATCAGGCGGCCGTTCAGGTGGGTTGTGTAGAAGGTTCTGGCCGGGGCCAGGTCCTCAACCGTGATGGTTGGAGAAATTTCTATCGGATTCATGTGGTTTTCCTTGGTTGCTGTTCCTGTATCCGTACGTCAAATCAAATGGTTGCGCCACCATGGAGAATCAAAAAATGGCGGCATCAGCGGGTTTGCGGGGAGGAGGCGAAAGGATGATTCGTGAAAAGGAAAAAAAATACACATCGTGCTTGACAACTGACCGCCCTCCATATACTTTCCACTCCGCTTCGACGTGAAGGCGCGTAGCTCAGGGGGAGAGCATTTGCTTGACGTGCAAAGGGTCGTGGGTTCAAATCCCTCCGCGCCTACCAGAACATCCCCGAAAGGGAGGCCTAGTGCCTCCCTTTCATTTTTTGAGGAAGCAGGCGAAATCGCCGAACTGAGCCGTCGCCCATTGACGGCCCCGGGTTCCGTCCCTACCTATTCCCCTTGGCGGATGTGAACCGCAGCCTGCGGATCAGGTATTTCACGGCGTCGCAATTTGGCGCGCCATAATGTTCCGGCGGCCCGCCGGACAAGGGAGAAACGAAGTGTTGGTTGATATCTCCGGTAAACAGGTTGAATTGGCCGACGGCGCCACCTGCGCCGACGCCCTTCAAGAAGGGTTGTCCAAAAAACAGTTCAAGAACGTCGTGGCCGCCAAATGCGGCGGAACGACCGTTGATCTGTCCACTCCCGTTGCCGGTACCTGCACTACCATCGAGCCCGTCTTCGCCGAGAGCGAGGAAGGGCTCAACGTCATTCGGCATTCTGCCGCCCATGTCATGGCCGAAGCCGTCAAGAAACTGTTCCCGACCGCCAAGGTGACCATCGGACCCTCCGTCACCGACGGGTTCTACTACGACTTCGACTACGAACGTCCGTTCACTCCCGAGGACTTGGAAGCCATCGAGAAGGAGATGCTCTCCTCGGTCGGCGCGAACAAGGAGTTCGTCCGCACGGTCATGTCCAAGGCCGACGCCAAGAAGATGTTCGAGGCCAAGGGCGAGACCTACAAGTCCGAAATCATGGATGACCTGGGCGGCGACGAATTTTCCATTTACACCCACGGCGACTTCGCCGACCTGTGCCGCGGCCCGCATGTCGCCCGCACCGGCCAGATCAAGGCGTTCAAGCTGCTTTCCGTGGCCGGGGCCTACTGGCGCGGCGACGAGAAGAACAAGCAGCTCCAGCGCATTTACGGCACCGCCTGGGAGGACCCCAAGGCGCTCAAGAAGTATCTGACCCGGTTGGAGGAGGCCAAGAAGCGCGATCACCGCAAGCTCGGCAAGCAGCTCGACCTGTTCTCCTTCAGCGACGAGATTGGTCCGGGCATGTCCCTGTGGCATCCGCGCGGCATGTTGCTGCGGACCATCCTTGAGGACTTCGAGCGCAAGGAGCACCTCAAGCGCGGCTACGAGCTCGTTCAGGGGCCGATCATCCTCAAGCGTGAGCTGTGGGAGAAGTCCGGTCACTACGACAACTACCGCGAAAACATGTATTTCACGGAAATCGACGAGCAGGCTTACGGCATCAAGCCCATGAACTGCCTGGCGCACATGATCATCTATAAGAGGAAGATCATGAGCTACCGCGATCTTCCGCAGCGCTACTTCGAGCTGGGCGTGGTCCATCGCCACGAAAAGTCCGGCGTGCTCCACGGGCTCATGCGCGTGCGCACCTTTACCCAGGACGACGCGCATCTGATCTGCCGCCCGGATCAGGTGGAGGAGGAAATCCTCAACCTGATTAAGTTCTACAAGGACATCTACGCCCTGTTCAATTACGAGTTCGACGTGGAGCTGTCCACCCGCCCGGAGAAGTCCATCGGTTCGGACTCGGACTGGGAGCTGGCCACCGAAGGACTGCGCCAGGCGTTGGATAAATCGGGTATGCCGTATGCCATTAACGAGGGCGACGGCGCGTTCTACGGCCCGAAGATCGATTTCCACCTGCGTGATTCCATCGGACGGAGTTGGCAGTGCGGTACGATTCAGGTAGATTTCACCTTGCCAGAGCGCTTTGACATAGTATATGTCGGCGAGGACGGCGAGAGGCACCGGCCCGTGATGATCCATCGCGCCATGCTCGGCTCCATCGAACGCTTCATCGGCGTGCTCACGGAGCATTGTGCTGGCGCGTATCCTGTATGGCTGGCTCCCGTTCAGGCACGTTTGTTGAATGTGACTGACTCGCAACTTGATTTTGTGAAGAAAGCCAAGGAGTTCTTCGTTTCCAAGGGCATCCGCATCGAAGCGGACACTCGCAACGAGAAACTTGGCTACAAGATACGGGAAGCTCAAGTCGAGAAGATCCCGTACATGTTGGTAATCGGTGACAAAGAGGTTGAGGCCGGGTGCGTCAACATCCGTTCAAGGGACGGAGAGGACCCCGGGATGGTGACACTGGAGGAAGCTGCGCAGTTGATTCTTGATGCTGCAAAGGCGCCCTTCAAAGCAGGAGGAATGAGTTATAGCTTTTCGGGGTAACATCCGCCGCGACCAGAAGAGGGAAGACCTGGTCCGGCGCAACGAAAGGATTCGCATCCCCAAGGTGCGGGTCGTGGATGATGACGGTGAGCAGCTTGGTGTCATGGCAACCCGCGACGCGCTTGATCGCGCCCGGGAAAAGGGTCTTGATCTCGTGGAGGTCGCGCCCAACGCCGACCCGCCTGTCTGCAAGATCATGGATTACGGAAAGTTCAAGTACCAGCAGCAGAAGAAGCTGCAGGAAGCTAAGAAGAAACAGACCGTAATCAAGATCAAGGAAGTCAAGTTCCGGCCCAAGACCGACGAGCACGATTACCAGACCAAGCTCAAGAATATCGTCAAGTTCCTGGAGGGCGGCGACCGTTGCAAGGTTACCATCTTCTTCCGGGGACGTGAAATAGTCCATAAGGACCGCGGGCTTGCCATGCTCGAACGAGTCGTAGTGGACACCCAAGATTTAGCCAAAGTCGAGAGCAAGCCCATGTCGGAAGGACGGACCATGACAATGATGCTCGCTCCGGTGAAAAAATAGATACTCGCGAGGGACCACCTGTCCCTTTCTAGGAGGATACTATGCCTAAGATCAAAACCCGCCGTGCAGCCGCCAAGCGGTTTTCCAAGACCGCTACCGGTAAGTTCAAGCGCCGCCGCAAGAATCTCCGGCACATTCTGACCAAGAAGAATGCCAAGAGAAAGCGTCGCCTGGGCCAGTCCACTACCGTGGACTCTACCAATATGAAGGCTGTTCGTCGTCAGTTGCCCAACGGCTAGCAATCCGACTGATTAGGTCTGTCGGCGGCGTATCAAGAGAGGCGGGGAAAGGCCCCGGCTCGCACGTTCGCCGACTCGACCCAGACGAGATGCCCGTTGATCCCTTTCAACCTATAAAGCAATCCACCTCGCCGGGGGAGTCCGTCCGGCCCGGGAGGTAGTAGAAGCGATGGAGGTTTTACCATGAGAGTAAAGCGTGGAGTTGCCGCCAAGCGGCGTCACAACAAATATCTGAAAATGGCCAAGGGTTACCGCGGCGCAGGCTCCCGCCTGTACCGCACCGCTCGTGAGCGTGTGGAAAAGGCTCTGTGCCATGCCTACAAGGACCGGAAGCGCAAGAAGCGCGAGTTCCGGAAGCTGTGGATCATGCGCATCAACGCCGCCGCCCGCATCAACGGCATGTCCTACAGCCGCTTGATGGATGGCCTGAAGAAGGCCGGCATCGAGCTGAACCGCAAGGTTCTGGCGGATATGGCAGTGCGCGACCCGCAGGTGTTCGCCAAGATCGCAGAGGCAGCCAAGGCCAAAGTGAGCTAACAAGTGAGTAGTGAATTGAAGTCCTTCCTGGAAGGACTCGACAGCCTGGCCCAGGATTGCGCTTCGCGCAAGGGCCAGGCTTGTTCGTTAAAGGAACTGGAGGAACTCCGCATAGAGTTCCTGGGCCGGAAGGGTAAGCTCGCCCAGATCATGGGTCGCCTCGGCAAGCTCGACGTCGCCGACAAACCCGCAGCGGGCAAGAAGGCCAACGAGGTCAAACAGGCGGTCACCGGTATGATCGACGCCTGGGAGGCCGAGCTGCACGCGGCGGAGTCCGGTCAGGCTCTGTCGCGCTTCGATCCTTCCATGCCGGGCCGCAAGCCGTGGGCCGGTTCCCTGCATCCCGTGACCCTGGTCATGGACGAAATCGCCTCCATTCTGGTCGGGCTCGGCTTTGAGCACGCCGCCGGTCCCGAGGTGGAAAACGACTGGCACAACTTCGAGGCCCTGAACATGCCGCCGGACCATCCGGCCCGCGACATGCAGGATACCTTGTACGTGTCGGACAAAATCGTCCTGCGTACCCACACCTCGGGAATGCAGATTCGCAGTATGCTCAAGCGTAAGCCTCCGGTGGCCGTCATCGCCCCGGGCAAGGTCTACCGCCGCGACTCGGACCTGACCCACACCCCCATGTTCCACCAGATCGAAGGGCTGCTGGTCGACCGCAATGTTTCCATGGGCGACCTCCGCGGCACTCTGACCGTGTTCGTGCGCAAGGTCTTCGGTCCCAAAACCGAAGTCCGCTTCCGTCCGAGCTTCTTCCCGTTCACCGAGCCTTCGGCCGAGGTGGACATCTCGTGCGTCATGTGCGGCGGCAAGGGCGAGACCGACGGGAAGACCTGCCGGGTGTGCAAGGGCACGGGCTGGGTCGAGATTCTGGGCTGCGGCATGGTCGATCCCAACGTGTTCAAGTCCGTGGGGTACGACCCCGAGGTCTACACGGGTTTCGCCTTCGGGCTCGGCGTCGAGCGCGTCGCCATGCTGAAGTACGGCATCAACGACCTGCGCATGTTCTTCGAGAACGACGTCCGCTTCCTGGAACAGTTCGCCTAGATTTTGCGTGGCGCACGAAGAGCTAAAGCTTTTCGTGCGCCCCATTGACATATTGAGCTTCACGAAGCTCGCACCCTACGAAGACAACTTTTCCACCTCCCTTCGACTGCGTGGCCGCGATTGCGGGCAGTCCGCGAGGGGCAGGGGATGGCGGGCCGTGAGACGAGGGACACCCCCTTTTGCGAAAAGGGCGTCTCTTTCCTGATTCGGCTGCCGGAGGCACTCATGTTAGTTAGCTTGAATTGGTTGCGTGAATTTGTTCCCTACGAGGGAGATATCCAGGTTCTCGGGGACAAGCTGACCATGCTCGGACTGGAGCTGGACGGCATCATCGATCCCTTTGAATCTATCCAGGACATCGTGGTCGGCCATGTCGTCGAGCGCGAAACCCATCCTGAATCCGACCACCTGTCGGTATGCACCGTGGACGTCGGCGGCCCCGAGACCCTGACCATCGTGTGCGGCGCGCCCAACGTGGGCAAGGGCCAGAAGGTTCCTGTCGCCATGGTGGGCACGACCATGCCCGACGGCATGAAGATCAAGAAGGCCAAGCTTCGCGGCGTCAAGTCCATGGGCATGATCTGCTCCGAGCGCGAGCTGGGGCTTTCCGAGGACCATGAAGGCATTTGGGTGCTCGACGATTCGTTCAAGGTGGGCGACAAGCTGGTGGACGCCCTGAATCTCGAACGGGTGGTCTTTGATTTCGACATTACTCCCAACCGCGCGGATTGTCTTTCCATTCTCGGTTTCGCCCGCGAGACGGCACTTGCCTTCGATCTGCCGCTGACTCTGCCTGAGCTGAATCTTGTCGAAGGGGGCGGCAACGCTTCCGACGAAGTCAAGATCGTCATCGACGATCCCGAGCTGTGTCCGGCCTACCACGCCCGGCTCATCAAGGGCGTGCAGACCCGCAAGGCCCCGGACTGGATGCGTTTCAAGCTCCTTGCCCTGGGGCAGCGTCCCATTTCCAACATCGTCGACGTCACCAACTACATCATGTTTGAACTGGGCCAGCCGCTGCATTCCTTCGATCTCGACCTGATCGAGAAGGCGACCATCCGCGTGGCTCCCGCCACGGACGGCATGAAGTTCACCACCCTGGACAACATGGAGCGGACTCTTACCGCTCACGATCTGCTCATCTGGGACGGCGTCAAGCCCGTCGCCCTGGCGGGCGTTATGGGCGGCCTGAATTCCGAGATGGGCGCCGGGTCGAGCAACGTTCTGCTCGAAGCCGCCGTGTTCCGTCCCGGCACGGTTCGCAAAACCGCCCGCAGGCTGTCCCTGCCTTCCGAAGCGTCCTACCGCTTCGAGCGCGGTGTCGACCAGGTCATGACCCGTTTCGCCCAAGATCGCGCCGCTCAGCTCATGGCCGAGACCTCCGGCGGCACGGTTGTTTCCGGTGTCGCCACCGCCGAGCCCTGCCCGTGGCAGGACCGTACCCACGGCTACCGCCACAAGCGGTGCATGTCCCTGCTCGGCCTGGACCTGGAGCCGGAATTCGCCAAGAAGGTTTTTGTGCTCGAAGGGTGCACGGTCAACGACGCCGATCCGGACAACTGGACCGTTTCGTCTCCGTCCCATCGCCTCGACCTCGAACGGGAAGTGGACTTGTACGAGGAAGTGGGCCGCGTTTATGGCCTTGACCGCATTCCGGCGGTGCTGCCCAAAGTTGCCAAGTCCCTTGAGGGCGCGGACGGGACCCCGGTGTACGATTTCATCAAGCGCGTCAAATTCTGGGGGCGCGGCGTTGGGCTGAACGAGGCCATCAACTACAGCTTCACAGGCTCCGACGATCTCGACCGGCTCGACCTTCCCGAAGAGGGCCGGGTTTTCATCGCCAACCCCCTGTCCGAGGAACAGAACGTCATGCGCACCGAGCTGGCCCCGGGTCTGCTGAATGCGCTCAAGAACAATCTGGCCCAGGGCAACAATCACATCCGTCTGTTCGAGGTCGCCAAGCAGTTCGTGTACGACGAGACCTCCGAGACCGAAACCCGTGAGCAGTCCCGTCTGGCCATTCTGCTTTACGGCCCCCGCCATGCGCAGGAGTGGCCGTGGACTCACGGTGATGTGGACTATCTGGATATCAAGGGCCTGGTTGAGCATCTGCTCGCCGACACCCTCAAGCTCGAAGCCCCGGTCTTTACCCTTTCCGAAGGGGGGCATCCCTACCTCGAGCCCTGCATTCAGGTGAGCGTGGCCGGTCAGGCCGTGGGGCTCATCGGCCGGGTCCGTGAGGAGATGGCTGATTACTACCATGCCCGCAAAGACGTTTGGCTGGCCGATTTCAACCTGGACGGCCTGCGCGACATGGCCGACGCCCACCGGATCAGCTTCCGGCCGCTGCCGGTCTTCCCGCCCAGCCGCCGGGACGTCACCGTCATCGGCCCTGTGACCCTGCGCGCCGACGCCATCCGCGACACCATCCTCGGCGCGGATGTGGATATCCTCGAATCCGTCGAGCTGGTGGCCGAGTTCGTGCCCGAAGGACATGAGGAGGAACGCAATCTCTCCTTCCGGCTGACCTACCGTTCGCCCACCAAAACCCTCAAGGACAAGCAGGTCGACAAGGAGCACCAGAAGATTCTGGAGGCCCTCGAAAAAAGCCTGCCCATCCGGTTCTAGGACAACGAATATGCTGTTGAAGGCCCTGCTCCCTCGGGAGCGGGGCCTTTTTTCGTGGGCCTGTCCCTTTCACTCGTTGAATAATCGGGCGTTGAAAGCCGCTTTGCGACAATGGTAGGGTGATTTCGTCTACGGCGGGCAAGGGCCCGCACCCTTGCATCCCCTGTATGCGCCTTCGGCGCGGGCTTTCCTCGGTTTCGCGGTATCCTGCCGCGGAGGCGGGGATAAAAAAACGGGAAAAAGGAGAGCGGCATCTTCTTCGGAACACTGTTGAATGCGGCGTGGGTATTTGCTAGAAATAACAAATGGAAGATTTGCGGGACTTCAAGCGGTACAAGATCGGGCAGGCCGCCAAGGAGATAGGGGTCAAGACCTACGTACTCCGCTTTTGGGAAGGGGAGTTCGATGAGATCGATCCCATTCGGACCGAGAGCGGCCAACGGCTGTACACCGAGGAGCACCTGGAAATCATTCGCGAGATAAAAAGGCTTCTCTACGACGAGGGGCTGACCATCGACGGGGCCAAGAAAAAACTGCGCAGCCGCGAACAGGCCCATATTCTGGCCGAGGTGCGCGACGAACTGCTGGCCATCCGGAATCTTCTGAGACGCTAGGCTGCGGGGCCTTCCCGCAAGGGGGCGGACCATGGGCAACTTTTTGAAATTCGGACTGATCGGTCTGGGCGTCTGCCTGGCGTTGTTCGTTGTTTCCGCCCTGGTTTTCGTAGCTGTCTTTGATCCCAACAACTACAAGGAACGCATCAGCCAGGCCGTGCTCAAGGAGACCGGCCGAGCCCTGACGTTTGAAGGCGACATCAGCCTGACGTTTTTTCCCGGCCTGGGCGTTGCCTTGGGTGGGCTTTCCCTGAGCAATGCCGAAGGGTTCGGCCCCGAGCCCATGGCTTCGGTGAGTTCGGCTCGCGTGACCGTGCGTATCCTGCCCCTGTTTATGGGAAAGATCCGTTTCGGCCAGCTCGTGCTCGACAGGCCGGTCCTGAACCTCGGCCGAGACGAGCAGGGCCGGGCCAACTGGGACGATCTGGTGGGCCGCAAACAGGCCGACTCCGGGCGGGGAGGCGGCAAAGATACCTTCGATCTGGATGTGGCGGGCGTGAGCATAACCGGAGGCGGCCTGACCTGGGATGATCGGAAGGCGGGCACTTGGTTCGTCCTGCGAGGCATGGACGTGACTACCGGGCGCGTCAGCAGGGGCGGCCTTTTTCCCGTGAAGGTGAACGTCGGCTTTGACTGCCGGAATCCCGACGCCAAGGGAACCTTGAGTCTTGAAGGACAATCCTCCTTTGATCTTGCCTATCGCGAATACGGCCACATGGACATGCGCGTGGCGGTCAAGGCCGTAGGCGGCTCCATACCCGGCGGGAGCGTGGACGGCACCTTGTCCTTTCAATTCCTGGCCCTCGATTTCAACAAGGAGACCGCCCAGGTGACGGGTCTCGAATGCTCGGCCTACGGGGCGACCCTGCTTGCCGACGGCACCATCAGGGGGATTACGGATACGTTGTCGGCGCTTACCGCCAACCTCACGTTGAAGCCGACGAACCTGCGGACCTTGATGACCGCTCTGGGGGCCAACACGCCGAATACGGCCGATCCCGAGGCCCTGACCAAGGTGGGCGGGACGGGGCGGGTGGATTTCGAGACCGGACGGCTGAGGCTGGAGGACGTGGAGCTTTCGGTGGACGGGACCCGCATAGTGGGAAGCGGGGAGGTGACGCGAGGCGGCAAGTGGCCCCGCTGGGTGGCGCACGTGGATGCGGGAGACCTTGATCTGGACCGCTATTTGCCCCCGGACCACGCGGAAAAGGGGGCCGTGTCCCAGGAGCGGGCCAAGTCCGGTCTGTTGGACGACATGATCCTGCCCGCGGAAATCCTGCGGCGGCTGGATTTCGATATGGACGCCAAGGCTGCCCGGCTCAAGGTCGGCGGAATGAATTACAGCGATGTGTCGGTGACGGCCAAGGGCAAGAACGGGGTGCTGACCATTGATCCCCTTTCGGCCTCGGCTTATGGCGGAAATATCAAGCTTTCTTTTTCGGCGGACGCGGGCAAGGGAACGCCGGTGGTCGCGTCCGACCTGCATGTGGAGCGGCTTGACGTGGCCGGAGTGTCCGAGGACCTGACCGGCAAGGCCGATTATGCCGGTGTTGCGGATTTTACGTCGAGTTTGAAGGCGCAGGGCGAGCGGATGCGTGATCTGCTCTCCACCCTGGGCGGCAAGCTTTCCTTCAGTCTGGCCGATGGCGTATTCCCCGGCGTTGACCTTGTGCGCATGGCCCGGACCACCGCGTCGGACAAGGACGGGAAGGGGACGGTGGAGGCTGAGCAGACCGACTCCACCAAATTCGGCTCCATCACCGGCACCGGCACCGTCGCCGATGGCGTGATCTCCAACAGCGATCTTGAGGTCAAGGCTCCCGGGCTTCGCGCCGACGGGCACGGGGCTCTCTCCCTGGTCACGCGGCAGATCGATTACATCGTCAAGGCCAAGCTCGTTCCCACGGCTTCGGGGCAGGGCGGCAAGTCGTCCCATGAACTTGTCGGCGTCATGGTTCCCATCCGCGTGACCGGGACCATCGACAAGCCCCGGTATTGGGTTTCTGTCTCAGAGTACGTGAAATCCCTCGGCGGGGTGGTGATCGACACCGTGGGCACGGTTTTCGGCGGGATGAAGAATGTGGTCAAGGGCGTAGGCTCCGCCCTGGACAAGTCGTGCTGCGAGGACGAACCCGAGTCCGGCGCGCCGGAGCGGAAGAAATTCCTCGGGATATTTTAGCGGACTTTCATCTTGATGTTGGCGGGAGCCGGACCGTTTTTGCGGTTCACCTTCTTGAGCTGCTGCCGCGAATTGGTCTTGGCCTGTGAAGGCGTCGGCTGCGCGGTCTCCGCCTCGTCGGCCACCAGCTCGTGCATGGCCTTGAAGGCTCCGTCCAGAGTCTCCTGTTCATCGACGAGCTGACGCAGGAATCGGTTGATGGGACCGACCATGGCGATGGCCCTGTCCACTTCCGCATTGGCTCCCTTCTGGTATGCCCCGATGTTGACCATGTCTTCCACCCGCTTGAAGGTGGCCATGTGCCGCAACAGGGTGCGCCCGTCGGCCTGCGCCTGCTTGGTGGTGATGTCGCTCCGCAGACGGCTGATGGACTTGAGCACGTCGATGGCCGGATAGTGGCCCATGTCGGCCAGCTCGCGGGTCAGGACGATGTGGCCGTCCAGGATGGAACGGGTGGAGTCCGCAATGGGTTCGGTGAAGTCGTCGCCATCCACCAGGACCGTGTAGACGCCGGTGATGGACCCCTTGCGGTTCTTGCCCGCGCGTTCCAGAAGCTGGGGCAGGTGGGCGAAGACGGACGGGGTGTAGCCGCCGCGCGTGGGCGGTTCGCCCGCGGCCAGGCCGACCTCGCGGCCCGCCATGGCGAAACGCGTGACCGAGTCCATCATCAGCAGCACGTCCTTGCCCTGGTCCCGGAAAAATTCTGCGATGGCCGTTGCGGCGTAGGCCGCTCGCATTCGGATGAGCGGGCTCTTGTCCGAGGTGGCCACCACGAGCACGCTGCGGGCCATGCCCTCGGGGCCGAGGTCGCGCTCAATGAATTCCACCACCTCGCGGCCGCGCTCACCGACCAGGGCTATGACGTTGATGTCCGCCTTGGTGTACCGGGCCATCATGCCCATGGTCGTGGATTTGCCCACGCCGGAACCGGCCATGATGCCGACGCGCTGCCCCTTGCCGAGCGTCAAAAGTGCGTTCACCGAGCGGATGCCCACGTCGAGGGGCTTGTCGATGCGCGGGCGTTCCAGGGGGTTGGGCGGCTCGCGGTGCAGAGGGGCGAACGCCTCGGCGTGAAACGGCCCTTTGCCGTCGAGCGGCTGCCCGAAGGCGTCCACGGCGCGGCCGAGCATGGCCTTGCCCACGGGGATGTGCGGCGGGGTGGCCGCGTTCTGGATCAGGGAGCCGGGACCGATGCCGCGCATGTCCGAGTAGGGCATGAACAGGCACGCGCCGTCGCGGAATCCGACCACTTCGGCCGGGATGGGATCGTGCCCGGACGGCAGGAGATAACAGACCGAGCCGAGGGGGGCCTTGATGCCCCGTCCTTCCGCGATGAGGCCGACCACCTTGGTGACCTTGCCGAAGGTCTGGCAGGGATCGAGCTCTTCGAGAAGGGCGAGCTTCGAGTCCGCGTCCATGGCTATTCCCCGTTTCCGGATGTAATCTGCTCGGCCAACTGGTCGAAGAGGGGTTCCACGCTCTTCCAGCGGGTGTCCACGGTGTTGTCCACCTTGCCTTCGTCGGCCTCGATGACCACGCCGCCCATCTCGATGGAGGGGTCGCCCTTGACGGTCCAGTATTGAAGGGAGGGATTGCGGTCCTGGATGGTCTTGACGAACTCGTCAAGCTCTGCTGCCTCCTCCGGGTTGCAGCGGATTTCGATGCGGCGCTGGGACTCAATGCGTTCCAGGGCTTGGGTCATGAGTGCCTGAAGGGCCTCGGACCGTTTCTCGTCCAACTCGACCTTGAGGGTTTTGCGCAGCGCCAGCCTGATAAGCCGGGTGACGTCCTTTCGCCGGGCCTCGTAGATGTTGCCGCCCTGGGCTCCGAGCTGGGCGAACAGGGCCTCGGCCTTGGCCGAGATGTCCCTGATGTGCTGGTCCACGAATTCCTGGGCTTCGGCCATGCCCGCCGCAAATCCTTCGTGCCGGGCCGTGGCGCGCAACGCTTCGGCCTCAAGCTCCGCCAGCATCTTGATTTCTTTGGCCGCGTCACGGGCCTTCTCACGTACCCGGGCCAGATATTCCTCGTTGGTGGACTCGTCCCACACGAGCTGGCGTTTGCCCTCCAGCTCCTGGATGGTCATTTCGTCCGGGCCGGGCGTGTTCATGCCGACCACGACCTTGCCCGTCATGCGGGGGCGATGCGCCTGGTGCTTAGATAAAGACATCGCTGCCACCTCGGCTGATGACGATCTTGCCTTCGTCCTCCAGACGGCGGACGGTCTTGACGATGGCCTGTTGCGCGGCCTCCACCTCGCTGAGCTTCTTGGGCGGCATGATTTCCAGGTCTTCCTTTATCATGGCCGAAGCGCGCTCGGACAGGTTCTTGAAGAATTTTTCGCGCAGCTCCTCGCTGGCTCCCTTGAGCGCGACGGTGAGGTCCTCGTTGGAAACCTCCTTGAGCAGTTCGCGGATGGCGATGTCGTCGATGCTCTTGACGTCCTCGAACACGAACATGAGGTTGCGGATGTCTTCGGCCATCTGGGTGGACTCCTCCTCGATCTCGGACAGGACCTCTTCCTCGGTGTTGCGGTCCACGGCGTTGAGAATCTCCGCCACGGAATTGACGCCGCCGACCTTCTTGCCTTCCTTGCCGCCCATGGCGATGAGCTGGCTTTGCAGGACCTTGTCCACTTCCATGAGCATTTCCTCGGCCACGGCTTCGAGCTTGGCGAGGCGCATGAGCACTTCGGCGCGGACGCCCGCGGGAAGGTTCTGGATGAGCTCGGCGGCCTGGTCCGGGTGCAGATGCCCCAGGATAAGGGCCAGGGTCTGGGGATGCTCGTTGCGGAGAATCTGCGCCAGGATGCGCGGGCTGACGTTCTCCAGTTCCTGGAACGGCGTGGGGCCGGTGTCCAGGTCCAGGGAGTCCATGATGTACTTGGCCGTTTCCGAGTCCAGGGACTGGGTCAGCAGACGCTTGACCTGTTCCGGGCCGCCCACCAGAAGTTCCGCGCCGTATGCCAGGGCCTCGTTGTATTCCTTGAGGACTTCCAGCACCTCCTCCTTGGGAATGGAGTCGGTTTCGAGCATGGCCTTGGACACGGCGGCGATTTCGTTGCGCTCCATGCGCTTGAACACCTCCGCCGTGAACTTCTCGCCCAGGGCGAGGAGCACGATGGCCGTTTTCTGGGGGCCGCTAAAATCTGCCATGTCTTATGCCTCCTGGGTGAGCCAGGTCTTGAGCAGGTGGACCGCCTGATCGATATTTTCGTCGGACAGTTGAATCGCGTGATTCTTGGCGTTTTCGAGCCGCCTGGACGTATCCAGGGCTTCCTCGTCCATTTCTTCCTCTTCGAGGGCCAACCGTTCGGTGCCGGGCAGCCCCGCCATCTCCTCGATCTCCTGTTCGGCGATCCTGGGCCGGATCAGGGCCATGACCACCGGCCGGACGACCAGGATGAGGAAGAGGAAGATCAGCAGGCCGTTGAGGAACGGCTTGCCCAGCCGCTGGGCGTATTCCAGCATGGTCCGCATGAGGGAGTCGCCGTCGGCCAACTGCGGTTCGCCGAAGGAGATGTTGCTCACCTCGATGGTGTCGCCGCGCTGCGAGTCGAAGCCCACCGCGTTTTCTATCAAGGTGCGGATACGGTTGATTTCCTCGGCGGATCGGGGCGCGTAGACCGCATTGCCGTCGGCGCCCGTCTCCCACGTCCCGTCAACGATAACCGCAACGGTCAGGCGTTTCAATTCCCCGACGGGGGTAATAATATTTTCTTCCTGCCGGTTTATCTCGAAGTTGGTGGTCCTGGACTCGCGTGTGGAATCCTGTGTGGTCTGGGTTCCGGTGAAGCCGTCGCCCCGGAAATTGACGTCGGGCTCGCCCCCGGCCAGCGAGGCAGCGCCTTGCGTGGTCTCTTCATTGCGGGTTTCGGAGCGGACCACGGAGCCGTCCGGGTCGTAGGTCTCCTTGCGCACGGTGCGCTGGCTGAAATCGAGGTCGGCGTTGACGCGGGCGATGACCTTGTCCGGGCCGACGGCGGGGCCGAGGAGTTCGAGAATGCGGCGTTGCAGCTTGCCTTCCACATCCGCCTTGTAGAGGAGTTGGGCGTTGGACATGGCCAGGCCGGAGGTCTCGTCCTCCGGGGTGTACAGGGGGTGCCCCTTCATGTCCGTGACCGTGATGTTCTTGGGCTCAAGGCCTTCCACGGCCATGGACACCAGATTGACGACGCCCTTGACCTCGTCGGGCTCAAGCTTGCCGTCGCCCTTGAGTTGCAGGACGATGGACGCCGACGGCGCTATCTGGTCCTCGATGAACAGGGACTTCTGCGGGATGACCAGGTGGACACGGGCTTTGTCGACGAGGGGAAATTCCGTGATGGTGCGGGCCAGCTCGCCTTGCAGGGCGCGCTGGTAGTTGACGTGCTGCACGAAGTCGGTCTGGCCGATCTGCACTTCGTCGAAAATTTCAAAGCCGATGCCCTGGCCGTGCAGGTTGCCTTCTCCCGCCACCTTGAGCCTGAGCTCGTACACCCTGTCCGCCGGGACCTTGATGGTCCGGCCGTTGTCCTCGAGCTTGTAGCTTTCCTTCTGGCCCTGGAGCAGGGCCACGATCCTGGATGCGTCCTCGGGGTAGAGGTTTGTCATCAGGACCCTGTAGTCGGGCTTGTTCATCCAGTAGATCATCAGCGCGAAGGAAACGATCACTGCGGCGGCCAATCCACCGATGAGGATACGTTGGGACGCGGTGCGGTCTGCCCAGAGACCCTGTGCTTTGGACCAGTATTCGGCGACGAACGGAGGCATCTTTCTATTCTCCAGCTTGCGTTGGCTGTGTTGCTACGGGTTGCGGCGACGCCTAGAACGGCATCTGCATGATTTCCTTGTACGCCGACATGACCTTGCTGCGGACGGCGCCGGTCATCTGCATGGCCATGCCCGCCTTCTGCATGGCGATCATCAGCTCATGCACGTTCTGGCTCTTGCCGGATGCGAATTCCTCGATCATGACCTTCTTCTCGCTTTGCAGGTCGTTGACCTTGACGAGGGAGGACTTGAGGGTGTCGTTGAAGCTCCGGACGGGTTCCTGGGGCTTTTTGAGGCTCTCGGAGACCGTGGAATCCACCGTGCGGCGGCGGAGGTCCATGGCGCTCTGATACGCGTTGATGGCGACGCTCTTGACGACCATTTGCTATCTCCTTTTCCCTAGCCTTGTCCGATGACGAGGGCTTTCTGGAACATTTGCTTGGCCGCCTGGATCGTCTGGACGTTGGCCTCGTATCCGCGCATGGCCTGCATCATGTTGGCCATTTCCTCAACCACGTTGATGTCCGGATAGAACACGTAGCCCTGGTCGTTGGCGTCGGGATGGTCAGGCTCGTAGACCTGCTTGAAGGGCCGCTGGTCGGCGGTCACTCCCAACACCTTGACTCCTTCCAGGTTGCGGTTGAGCTGGTCCTGCATGGCCTGGTCGAAGGGCGAGTAGACCGGGGTCGCCTCGAAGGAGACGGATTTGCGCTGGTACGGGCCGCCTTCGGCCGTCTTGGTGGTCCGGATGTTGGCCATGTTCATGGAAATGACGTTGAGCTGCGCCCGTTGGGCCGTGAGGCCGGACGCGCCGATGTCCAGGGCTGTCATGATATCCATTTACTTGCTCCCTTCCTGAATGACCTTGCCCATGCCGTCGAAACTTTTTTTGATGACCGAGGCCAGGGCGTTGTACATCATGGTGTTCTTGGCGTTCGTGGCCATTTCCTTGTCCAGGTTCACGTGGTCCATGCCGTAGACCTCGCGCGCCCGGAAGTCGTCCAGCCCTTCGCCCTTGAAGCCGTCGGGATCGAAGGTTGCGGGAAGATGGGACCCCTGAGTGCGGGTGAGCTTGCCAAGGGCGTTCTGGTTCAGCGCGTCCTGCAGGCGGCCTTCGAATTCGAGGCTGCGGGCCCGGTAGCCCGGCGTGTTCACGTTGGCGATGTTGCCCGTGACGACATTTTGACGTTCCAGGCGCAGGTCCATGACCTTTGCCGTCAGGTTGAGCTGGTGCTCGAAAAGTCCTCGCATTTCTTGATCCTCCTGCATTCGCGTAACCGTGGCCGTCCCGTGGGGGCATGATTTTCCGCCGGGACCGAAAAAGAGTAAGCAACTCCCGTTCCAAACGAATAATATCCTGGAATAATTCAAGATATATAAAATGTTGGAGACGGCGCGTCAGAGTTGCGGACAAGGGGACGGCCGCCGGCGCGTCATTTTGGCGGAAACAGAGGTAGAATCTTCCCTCCGGCCCCTCGTGGGGGAGGAGAAATGGAGGGGGCGCGGTTAGGCGTATGCCGTAAAATATGATTTTTTACAGTGGGTTATAGTTTTATCTTTGCAATGGCCTGTTGTGGCGGAATCAGTTGTTGGCACATTGATTGCTAGATCGGTTTCGGCCGAATCGGCCAAGGAGATTTTTTCAGCCCGGCCCTTCGGGAAAAGGAGAAATGGAGGGGAACTATGAGTGGTCATCTGGATTACGAAATCAACAAGGAACTCGGCGAATGCTACCTGTTCATGGGTGAGCTGGACAAGGCCGAGGAGTATTACAAGAAGGCCGTCGGTTCCAACGGCGTCCATCCCGACCCGTATCTCGGCCTGGCTACCGTCGCTGTCCAGCGCGGCGATTTGAAGAACGCCGAGATCATGTACCGGAAGGCCCACAAGATCGAGCCTTCCGACAAGAGTCTTTCAGGGATCGGACTCATTCTCATGGAGAACGGCGGCAAGGAAGAGGCCTTCTCCCTGTTTGTCGAGGCCGTCGGCATGAACCCCGAGAACATGGTCGCCCTGTTCAGCCTGATTCGGCTCGGCCATGAGCTGAACCGTCTCGGCGAGACCATCCCGCATCTCGAAAATTACCTTGAAATCGATCCGGCCAAGCATGAAGTGCGCTATTCTCTGGCCGGATGCCTCGTTTGTGCCGGGCAGACCGAGGCGGCCGTCAAGCAGCTTGAGATCATCCTCGAAAAGGATCCCGAGCACGCCGCCGCCAAGGAAATGCTCGACCAGATCAGGTCCTGATAAAGGTCTCCCCTCCCGTTGATTTCCCGTCCCGCAGCCTTTTGCCGCGGGGCGGGAGGTCAGCCCTCAGGGCGTCGAGACGCTCGTCGGCCGCGTGAAGACGTTTCCCCGCCCGGGGATGTCCAGCGTCGGTCCTTTCCGCTTTCCGAGTTCAGCGGCGGCCCTGCCTGGGGCTGTTCGCCGTCCCCTTTATTCCGTTCCAACGTCAGATGGTCACGTTGCTTGTTCATCGTCCTGCAATGATGGGCTGTTGAGTGTTTTCCGCCCGTTCACCCGTTTCGGCGAGGGCGGCTCGGTTTTGGTTTTTTTGCAGTTTTTGCCGTCGGGAATCAAAGTTTTTTGAACAGCTGTGGAAAAACTCCGGTCCATTGCGCTGATTTTCGCCGGAAACCGTGGCCTTCCGCGCCTTGCCTTTGGGCAACAAATCTGGCACAGGCTCACAAAACATCAAGTGAGGTTTGCGATGAATCTGTTGCCTGTTAAGAGAGCTATTCTTTCAGTGACCGACAAGACCGGTCTTGCCGAGTTCGGCGAGTTCCTGGTTGAGCAGGGGTGTGAACTGGTGTCCACCGGCGGCACCAAGAAGATGCTGCAGGGCGCCGGGCTGCCCGTCACCTCGGTGTCCGACGTCACCGATTTCCCCGAAATTCTCGGCGGCCGGGTCAAGACCCTTCACCCGCACATCCACGGCGGCATCCTGGCCGACAAGGATGACGAGGCGCACATGGAAACCCTGCGCGATTTCGGCATCGAGCCGTTCGACCTGGTTTGCGTCAACCTGTACAACTTCGCCGACGCCGTAGCCAAGGGCCTGGACCTCAAGGCCGCGGTGGAGCAGATTGACATCGGCGGTCCCACCATGTTGCGCGCCACCGCCAAGAACTTCCATTCCATCTGCGTGGTCCCCGATCCCCAGTACTATGAGACGGTACGCCAGGAGATCGAGGAGCACGGCGGCCTGACGCTCGCCTTCCGCAAGGAGATGGCCACCCTGACCTTCAGGCTGACCAGCGAGTATGACGCCATGATTACGAAGTACTTGAGCGAGAACGACGCCTAGTCGCAGTTTTCGCCCCGCCGCGCGGCATCAGGGGGATTGCCGCGCGGCGGAAGTGAGTGCATAATCGTGCCGCGGTTCAGGGAGCGGAGGCCGGAGCGGCGCAATTTGCCGGACATCCGGCTTCCGCTCCCTGAATCGTACTGGAAGGGGAAGAGCTTCGGCGTTGGGCCGAAGTCGAATATTTCCGCGTAAACAGGGGAGCGTCGTCATAGCCCAGAAACCCAAGGGCAACCTGCAAGGGTTGAAGCCCAACCATGTAAAACGGCTGTCAAGGCTGTATCAGCGTCAGTTCCCGACCACCGGTGTCTATACCGTCGAGCAAGGACGCGAACTGGCCGAGCTGTCGTCCGAAACGGGTCGTCAGATCGGATTGCTCATCGACCGCCAGGGCAAAGTGGAAATGGTCCTGGTGGGCGACAATCGCGCCATCTTCATCCCGGAATTGCCGCGAGCCCGCATGAGCTCCGGCCGTCTGCGCGGCCTGCGGCTGCTGCATACCCACCTGGCCGACGAAAGCCTGAGTCAGGAGGACCTCATGGACATGGTCTTCCTGCGGCTCGATTCCGTGGCCGTGCTGACTGTGCGCGAGGGCGCGCCGGTCACGGTGGAGGCCGCCCATCTGCTGCCGCCCAATCCGGACGAGAAGAGTTACGAGTTGCTGCCGCCCGTGCGTTGGGACCGCTTCGAGCACGACCTCGGGGCCGTGACCTCCGCCGTGGAGGACGAGTTCGGCCGCCAGGCGGCCGGGCAGGGCACCGAGTCGGACGAGAATCGCGCCCTGCTGGTCAGTGTGGACGAGACGCCGCGCCCGGTGCAGGAGCTTTCCCTGGAGGAGCTGGCTGAGCTGGCCGATACCGCCGGGATAATATCCGCCGGAACCATGATTCAGCGGGTGCGCAAGCTCAATCCCAAGTTCATCATGGGCAAGGGCAAGCTGGCCGAGCTGGAAGTCCGCGCCTTGCAGGCCAACGCTTCCATCATCATCTTCGACCAGGAGCTTTCGCCCACCCAGATGCGCAACCTGGCCGAGATCACCGAGCGCAAGATTCTTGACCGCACGCAACTCATTCTCGATATTTTCGCCCAGCACGCCACATCGAAGTCGGGCAAGCTCCAGGTGGAGATGGCTCAGCTCAAGTACACCCTGCCGCGATTGGTGGGGAAGAACCGGGCCATGTCCCGGCTTATGGGCGGCATCGGCGGGCGTGGTCCCGGCGAAACCAAGCTTGAGATCGACCGCCGCAGGGCCAACGACCGGCTCACCCGGCTCAAGGCCGAACTCAAGCAAGTCCGCAAGCATCGTTCGCAGACCCGTGAGCGGCGCGCCAAGGCCGGGCTGCCCATTGTTTCCCTGGTGGGCTACACCAATGCGGGCAAATCCACCTTGCTCAACACCCTGACCCAGTCCAAGGTTCTGGCCGAGGACAAGCTCTTCGCCACCCTGGACCCGACGAGCCGCCGCATCCGCTTTCCCGAGGAGCGCGAGGTGGTCCTGACCGATACCGTCGGATTCATCCGCCGGTTGCCGCCGGACCTCAAGGAGGCGTTCCAGGCCACGTTGGAGGAACTGGATTCCGCCGATCTGCTGGTGCAGGTCTGCGATGCCTCCCATCCCGAGGTGGAGGAGCAGGTCGAGGCGGTCCGCGCCATTCTCGACGATATGGACCTTTCCGCCATTCCTTCCATCCTGGTGCTGAACAAGTGGGACAAGCTGGACGAGGAAGGAAGGGAAGCCATGCGCAACATCTACCCCGAAGGCATCCCCGCCGCGGCGGTGGACCGGCCCACGCTGGAGCCGATGGTCGAGGCCATCCTCGAGAATCTTCCCTGGGAAAAGCAGGGGAGCTAGTCTTCGTCCTTGGCCCGCTTGACGCCCATGCACGGGCCGCCGAGAGAGGCCGCGCATTCGCCGCCCACCTGATGGCCGTCGTAGGAGGTCTCGCTTTCCAGCGGCTCCACGTGGATGGTCACTTCGGCCCTGGGCAATTTGGAGTGGATAAGCTCCTCAATCAATTCGCATAGTTCATGGGAATCATGCACGGTCATGGAGCCGGGCACCACCAGGTGGAAATCGATGAACCGCCTGGGGCCGGACTTGCGCGTGCGCAGTCCGTGGAAGGTGGCGTCGTCGCCCGTGTAGCTGTGTATGGCATTGGCGATGAGCTGGAGCTCGCCGTCGGGCAGGGCGTCGTCCATGAGCCCGCCCACGGACCGCTTGAGCAGGCCTACGCCCGTGAAGACGATGTTCACGGCCATGATTATGGCGATGATCGGGTCCAGGAGTTTCCATTCCGGCATGACGATGATGACGGCCAGGCCTGCCACCAGTCCCACCGAGGTCCAGACGTCGGTCAGGAGATGCCTGGCGTCTGCTTCGAGGGTGATGGAGTCGAAGCGCTTGGCCGCCCGGAGCATGATTCGGGCAGTGAGAAAATTGATGAGCGAGGAAACAAAGGCCAGGAGCAGGCCGATGCCGAGGTTGTTCAGGGGCTGCGGCGAGAGAAATCGCATGACGGCCGCATAGGCGATGCCGATGGCGGCCACGATGATGAGCACGCCCTCTATGCCGCTCGAAAAGTATTCGGCCTTGCCGTGGCCGTAGGCGTGGTCGGCGTCGGCCGGGCGCAGGGCGATGGTAATGGCCGTCAGGGCGAGCACCCCGGCGGTCAGGTTGACCAGGGATTCGGTGGCGTCCGAGAGCAGCCCGACGGAGCCGGTCATCCCCCAGGCGCCGAACTTCAGCACCAGGGTCAGGATGGAGGCCACGATGGAGTAGACGGCGTACCGTTTGGGGGAAGCTCTCCGCACTCCGTTATTCCTTCTTGAGCCAGGGGTTTTCCTCGCCCCGGGCCAGCCGCCGGATGTTGTCCTTGTGCCTCCAGAACAGGATAAGCATGACGACGAGAGCAACCGGGATGAAGGAAATGTTGCCGGACAGGAGCATGAGCACCGGCAGGGACAGGGCGAAGGTCAGGGACCCCATGGAAACGTGGCCGGTCAGCCAGACCATGAGCAGGCAGAGCGCGATGGCGATGAGCGCGGGCCAGAAGGCCAGCCCCAGGAACACGCCCACGGTGGTGGCCACGGCCTTGCCGCCCTTGAAGTGCATGAAGCAGGAAAATACATGGCCCAGGATGGCCGCGAGGCCGACCAGGGACAGGGCGAAGGGGGATTCTATCCAGGAGGCCGCGAAGACCACGGGCAGGAGACCCTTGAGCAGGTCGCAGGCCAGGGTTGCGATGCCGTATTTCATGCCGCACAGCCGGGCCACGTTCGTCGCGCCGGTGTTCTTGCTGCCGTTCTGTCTCGGGTCGGTGCCGCACGCCGATCGGGCAATGAGCAGTCCAAAGGGAATGGAGCCGAGGACATAGGCCAACAGGATCCAGAAGATGAACGTCATGGTGATTTCTCCAGCTATGGTCTCAAGTTTAGCGTGTTGTAGCGTTTTTGAAGGTATAATGGAAGCCGCGGCTACTCTTCCAGGGCTTCGCTCAGTCTGATTTCGTTGTTCAGCGGATCGATGCGCGAGAAGTTGATGAGGAATTTCTGCCCGGGATAGAGCTTGTCTCCAAGCATCTTCTTCGGCGCGCGAACATTGACCTGAAGATGCGGCATGGCCAGGGTGGCCATGGGCCCGGCCTCGTCCACGAGTACGGCGGGTTGGAATTCGCGGCGGCGTTTGGCCAGGTAGACCAGCTTCCAGTATCTGGGCCGGAACCGTTGCACCGCCCCCACGGCCTGGATACGCATATTCAGGTGGGGAATGATCTGGTCCAGTTCCTCGCGATCGAGCCGCGGTTGGCCGGTCGACAGAAAGGAGCAGACCTGGGCCATGTTCAGAAAATCGGTGTACCGCCGCAGGGGTGAAGTTATGGGCGCGTAGGCCGGGACGCCCAGGGCCGCGTGCCGTTTGGGCGAGGTCTCCAGGGTCGGGGGCAGGAGCAGTTTCACCGAGCGCAGGATTTCCGCCGGTTCGGTGAAAATTCCCGCAGACTCCGGCGGCAGGGCGATGTCCTGCGTCCGGTGGAGCAGGGGCACCTCGTGTTCGGCCGCCCATCGGGCAAGGCCCGCGTTGGCAAGTATCATGAATTCGCTGATGACCAGTTCGGAGCGGGGGCTGGGCTCCTTGAGCTCGATTTGCACCGAGGTCTGTGCGCCGCTGCCCTCCAGGGTGACGATGGGCTCGGGCCTGCGGATGACGCACGCGCCGGAAGCCAGCCGCCGTTCCAGCAGCCGGGTCGCCAGGTCATGGGCCAGCATCAGGGACTCGTCCGTCCGTTCCCGGATGGCCGCGTCCGTTATCTCATAGGTGGTGTTCGAGGCCAGCCGGACCCAGGCCGTGCGGGGCTCGACCCTTTCCAGGGAGCCGTCGGCCGCCAGGAAGAAGTCCGTGACCAGGGCGGGACGCGCTTCGCCCTCCAGCAGGGAGTACAAGCCGGTCCCCAACTGTTCGGGCATCATGTGGCTGGTGCCTTCGGGAAGATACAGGCTGCTCGCACGGTGCAGGACCGCCTTGTCCAGCGGCGAGCCGAAGTCCCAGTGGGATTCCGGCCGGGCCAGGGCGAGGGTCAGCCGGTAGCCTGTGCCGTGTTTCTCTATGCGGAAGGCGTCGTCGATGTCCCGGGTGGTGCTGGCGTCGATGGAGACCAGGTCTTCTATCTCGGAAGGTTCTGTCTGATTGGAAAAGCGTTCTTTTATCTGTTCGATATCTATGGAAAAGGATTCCGACCAGTCGTTGCCCCAGTCGTATTCGGCCTCGTCCAGGTGATAGTTGTGATGGACCGGCAGGATGGACCAGGTCTGGGCCAGGAGCAGCGCCAGATGCGGGGTGTCGGGCAATCCCTTGGATATGGCCGTCCATATCTTTCGGTCGTTTTCGTCCAGGGTTTCGCCCACCTTGCCCCTGAGAATGCGGGACAGTCCTTTGGCAAGGTCCGGGGCGATTTCGGGCAGGCGGGGCTTGCGGCCCTGGCTGTAGGCTCCCCAAAGTTCGCCGAGCAGGGTCTGACCCGCGGCGGTGATGGCCTCCCGTTCCTTTTCCTCGGCTTGCAGCCTGAGCTTTTGCTCGACTTTTTCGGCGGACCAGATTTCGAAAACGGGCGGCCGGAATTTGAAATGCGTCTTGGCCTGAAGCATGGCCCTGCCCAGGGCGGCCAGATGGTCCGCGTCCCATTCATCCCACACGAGATCAGCGAACCAGGTCAGGGGGGCGGATTCCAGTTCGCCCTGGGCCAGTTCCCATAGCTCCATGACGTTGAGCCCCGCCTGAATCTCCCCGCGCGCCTCCTGGCGTTCATTGAGAATGTTCTGGATGTCCTGGCGCGTTGCGTCGGCGGACAGCAGCGGCCCCTGCCAAGGCAAAAGGCGCGGAGTGGGCAGCTTTATTTCACGCTTGTTGATGGTCAACAGGCGGAGCTTGCCGGAGGACTCCTCCAGCACCCAGGCGAGCTGGGGTTGGTCGCCGTGCATGAATTCCACCACCATGCCGGGGCGGACCGAGGGGCCGAGCGGGATTGTTTTAGCCATATGTAAATCAGTTCTTTGCTTTGGTTGCGTTACCGGTCCATTTAGCATGAAACGGTTGTCAGGGTAAGGCCGAGCGCGTAATGGGGAGACATGCGCATGGATCTTGTGGAACTCCTCGGCGTTTTCGCCGGCTGCTGCACCACCCTGGCCTTTTTCCCCCAGGTCCTGCACACTTGGCGGACCCGTTCCGTGGCGGATATTTCACTGCGCATGTATCTGCTGCTTACCCTGGGGGTTTCCCTGTGGTTGGTCTACGGTATCCTGATCGGCTCTTTGGCCGTTACTCTGGCCAATGCCGTCACTTGGGTCCTGGCCGTATTCATCCTGGTCATGAAACTCGTTTTCGGCAGACTGTCCCGCAGGGAGTTCGACAGCCGTCCCAAATAAAAGGCTTCGCCGAACTCCTGCCCGGCGAAGCCCATTTCATCATTTTCGTCCGGCGCTCTAGTGTTTGAAGGAGCGTTGTCCGGTGAAGACCATGGCCACTTGCGGCGTGGCTTCGTTCACGGCGGTGATGACCTCGTGATCGCGGATGGAGCCGCCGGGCTGTGCGATGGCGGTCACGCCCTGGTCCATGCACAGGTCCACGCCGTCGCGGAACGGGAAGAATCCGTCCGATACGACCACGGAGCCGGGCAGGCCGCCGCGCGCTTCTTCGGTGCGTTTCTCGATGTCCTCCAGCTTCGCCTTCATCTCGGGGTCCTTGATGGCCGCGAGCTTGAGTTCGAACAGGGACTTGCCGAGTTCCTTGGAGGACAGCAGGTCGGCATACTTGATGTACGCCTTGGTCACGGCCAGCAGCACGCAGCCCACGCGGTCCTGTTCGCCGGTGCCGATGGCGGTGGTCACGCCGCCGCGGGCGAAGATGACCGAGTTGGAGGTCACGCCCGCCTCGACGGCCCAGGCGAAGAGCAGGTCGTCCGCTTCCTGGCTGGAAGGGGCGCGGGCCACGAACCTGTTTCCATCCTTCTCGGCTTCGGCCGGAAGGAAATCGTCGGCGGCCAGGATCGCGTTGCGGAAGGAGAACTGAAGGACCATGCCGCCGTCGGAAAGGGACTTGATGTCGAGGAAGGGCGTTTTGGACAGCTTCTCAAGTTCGTAAATGCCCGGGATTTCGAGAATCCGCAGGTTCTTTTTCTTCTTGAGCACTTCAAGGGCATCGGCGTCGAATTCGGGAGCGGCCACGACTTCGAAATATACGGAGTTTATCAGTTCTGCGGTGGCCAGATCGAGCTTGCGGTTGACCACGACGGCTCCGCCGAAAGCGGCGATGCGGTCGGCCTCGAAGGCGCGCTTCAGGGCGACGGATACGCCCTCTTCGGTCCAGGCTGCGCCGCAGGGGTTGTTGTGCTTGAGGATGAGCGCGGCGGGCTTGGCGGAAAGGTACTGAAGGATGTTCAGGGCGTTGTCCACGTCGGTCAGGTTGGTCTTGCCGGGATGCTTGCCCGCCTGGAGCATGTGTTCCTCGGTCAAGGCGGAAACCAGTCCCTGGCCCGCGCCGATGAACTTGACGCCGCCGACCTCAAGCTGTCCCTCGGCCAGCTCGTAGAGCGCGGCGGGTTGATCCGGGTTCTCGCCGTAGCGCAACCCCTTGGTCTCGCCGTCGATCTCCCAGGTCCGCTTCCTGAAGACCAGCTCCTGGTCGCCCAGGGTCAGCTTCATGTCTGCGGGGAACGGGTCCTGCTGCAAAGTATGGTACATTTTTTTCAAATCGCTCATCGGTTGGACTCCCTGTTGTTGCCGTGTGAGGGGGCGGTCATAACACACCTTCCAGAGGCGGGCAACGATTGCGGGATCACCCGTCCCGGCCGCGGGAGACCTGCCCCGGACAGCCGCCCGCCGCGTTGCCCTGCGGCGTGTTTTTGTCGGGGATGAGGGTGATTTTGCCATGGCGGGGCGTGCAGATGTTTGTTATGAAGGACATCCCGGCGTGCGTTTTTTCACCAATCAAGGAATATCGATGTCAGAAAGCTACATGGAAAAGGCGCTCTTGAAGCTCGCCCGTCAGATCAATGCGTACGATGAGGCCTCGCTCATGAGCCTGTGGGAGAAATACGCGGAGAAGGTCCGCAATTTCGAGCCCACCAAACGATGGGAGGAATCGGTCCTGGTGTTCAACCTCATCCAGTCCACCCGTCTGAAAAATCAGCTTTTCAATTATAATTGGGCCCAGTCCCGCCAGCCCGGAGACGGGCCGACGGAGATCGACCTGGCGGCCCTGACCGCGCCCGAAAAATTCCCGGAGCCGGAGATTCGCGAGTTCGCCGACGGAAAGGGGTCGTGCAAATCCGGGTCGGAAAAGAAGGACCGACGCGGGAAGCTGCTCACCCTCACGCCCAAGAACAACAAGTAAACGACGCGCTGGCCGGTTGACACGGGCCCCCATTTATATTTACGGGATATAACCGTTTGTGCGCGCATTCCAATCCGGGGTCCGGAATTCCGGTATTTCAAGGAGCTAACAATGTCCAATATGGTGGTTTTCGGTTCCCAGTGGGGAGACGAAGGTAAAGGCAAGGTCGTCGACATGCTGGCCGAGAAGGCGGACGCCATCGTCCGTTTTCAGGGCGGCAACAACGCCGGGCATACCCTGGTGGTCGACGGCGAGCAGTGCATCCTGCACCTGATTCCTTCCGGTATCCTGCACCCCGGCAAGCAGTGCCTCATCGGCAACGGCGTGGTCCTGGACCCGTTCGTGTTCTGCGAGGAGCTGGACAAGCTCGCCGCCAAGGGTGTGGACGTTTCCGCCGGTCGCGTGATGATAAGCAAGAAGACCCATATCATCATGCCTTACCATCGGCTCATGGATTCGGCTCGCGAGTCCTCCCGTTCCGATGACGGCAGGATCGGCACCACCGGCCGGGGCATTGGCCCGTGCTACGAAGACAAGATGCACCGTTGCGGCATCCGGGCCGGTGATTTCGCCGATCCCGAGCTGCTCCGCGAAAAGATCGCCACGGCCCTTGAAGAAAAGAACGTGCTTTTCCAACACCTGTACGGCGCCGAACCCATGGACGCACAGGCGGTCTTCGACGAGGTCCTGCCCGTGGCCGAGCGGCTCGTGCCGTATCTCGGCGACGTGTCTTCCGCCATCCAGGATGCCGATTGCGTCCTGTTCGAAGGCGCGCAGGGCACCCATTTGGACATCGACCACGGCACCTATCCCTTCGTGACCTCCTCCAACACGGTCACCGCCAACGCGGCCTCCGGTTCCGGCTGTTCGCCGCGCGAGTTGGATCGAATCATCGCCATCGTCAAGGCGTACACCACCCGCGTGGGCAGCGGCCCGTTCCCCACGGAGCTGCTCGACGCCGACGGCGAGTACCTGCAGAGCAACGGCCACGAGTTCGGCGCCACCACCGGGCGCAAGCGCCGTTGCGGCTGGCTCGATCTGGTCGTGCTCAAGGAATCCGCCCGGCTGAACGGCCCCACCGAGCTGGCCATCACCAAGCTGGACGTCCTGTCCGGCCTGAAGGAAGTCAAGCTCTGCGTGGCCTACGAGTATAACGGCGAGACCATCGCCTACCCGCCCCAGGAACAAAACGGCATGGCGCACGTCACCCCGGTCTTCGAGACCCTGCCCGGCTGGGACGAGGACATCACCGGCGCGCGCGGCTGGGATGACCTGCCCGAGAACGCGGTCAAGTATCTCCGGCGGATCGAGGAAATCACCGGCGTCAAGATCGGTATCGTGTCGGTCGGCCCGGACAGAGTGCAGACCTTCTAGGAGGCGCAGGGCATGACGCTGTGCGAAGACCTGCTGGCCCGCCTTGAGGGGCAGGAGCACGCGGTCAGGCGTCTCAACGCCATCGCCCATGACCCGCCCCAATCCATAGTTATCGAGGGGGGCGACGCGGAATCCCGCGTCGCCCTCGCCCTGTATTGGGCCATGCGGCTCAATTGCGAAGGCGGCGGTGAGCCGTGCTGCCATTGCGCCGCCTGTCGGCAGATCGCCGATCTGGCCTTCAACGATCTCTTTTTCTTCGACGGACGCGAAGGGCTCATCAAGGTTGAGTCCGTGCGCGAGAAGCGTTCCACGTGGGGCCAGCCGCCCAATGGCGACGGCTACCGCGTGAGCATCTTCGCCGAAGCCCAGATGTTCATGACCGAGGCGGCCAACGCCCTGCTCAAGTCGCTGGAGGAGCCGAGGCCGGGCAACGTGTTCGTCCTGGCTGCGCCTCAGCGCGAGCGGCTTCTGGAAACCCTGGTCTCCCGTTCCTGGGTAGTGACTCTGGCGTGGCCCGACGTGCGTGAGAATACGCCCGAAGTGACGGAGTGGACCTCGGCTCTGGTGAAGTTCTGGCAGACGCGCCAGGGGTGGTTCGAACGGACGCAGGTGCGCGGCGCAGTGGACCGCGATTTGGCCATGGCTGTTGTCCTCGGTATGCAGCGCGAGCTGCGCGAGGCCTTGTCCGGCTCCTGCGGCACGCCGCTTTCGGCGGGCATGGCCCGGGCGTACGGTCCGGCGGACCTGCGGCGTATCGGGCTGGTTCTGGATCAGGCCCAGGACGCCCTGAATACCCAGGTTCCGGTCAACCCGACCATGGTTCTGGACTGGGTCGCCACCCGCATGGTGTAGTCATGCGCATCGTTCCATTCGACGGGCACGACTCCGACGCGATCGTCGAGCTCATCACCACCATTCAGATTGCCGAGTTCGGCGTGGCCACTTCGGCTGAGCAACAGCCGGACTTGCGGCGCATTCCCGAATTTTACCAGCAGGGCGCGGGCAATTTCTGGCTCGCGTTCGAGGACGGGGAGCTTGTGGGGACCATCGCCCTCAAGGATGTGGGGGGCGGCATTTGCGCCCTGCGCAAGATGTTCGTGAAGCAGGCGTTCCGGGGCAGGGAGCGCGGCATTGCCGCGACGCTCATGCGGACCCTGCTCGACCACGCGCGGGAAAGGGGCGTCCGCGAGATATACCTCGGCACCGTTGACGTCTACCACGCTGCCCATCGTTTTTACGAAAAATCAGGTTTCACCGAGATCGCCAGGGAGGAGGTGCCGGATTTGGTGCCGCTCATGGATGTGGACGTGAAATATTACCGCCATCGTTTTTAGCGTCTTTGCGAGCGCAACGAAAAACGCCCGGATCGTTGAATCGATCCGGGCGTTTTTGTTTGCGTTGGCGATGGGGTTTAGTCGTCCACCTTGCGTCCGACGAAGCGGATGACCAGGGCCGTGGCCAGGATGCCCAGCGGCAGGGTCAGGCTGACGGGCAGTCCGAGACCGGCCGGGAGGTAGCCGGTGAGGATGGCCAGCGCGGCCACGGTCACGGAGTAGGTCAGCTGGGTGCGGACGTGGTCGATGTGGTCGCAGCCCGCTCCCATGGAGGACAGGATGGTGGTGTCCGAGATGGGCGAGCAGTGGTCGCCGAAGATAGCGCCGGTCAGCACCGAGCCCACGGAAAGGATCACGAACTCCGGGGACGGGTTCAGGGCGAAGGCCAGCGGAATGGTCAGGGGCATGAGGATGCCCATGGTTCCGTACGAGGTGCCCGTGGCGAACGAGATGATCGAGCCCAGGATGAAGATGATGGACGGGAGCAGGTAGGCGGGCAAGGTCTCGGACAGCGCGCCGACCAGATAGGTGGCGGTGCCCAGCTCCTTCATGACGCCGGACAGGGACCATGCCAGGAGCAGGATGACCGCCGTGATGTTCATGGATTTGATGCCGGTGACGAAGGTTTCGATGGCTTCCTTCAGCGGCATGATCTTTTTGCTGACGGCCATGCCGATGGCGACCAGGGAGGCGAGGAGAGCCGCCTGGAAGAGAACCACCGAGGCGTCGGAAGCGCCGAAGCAGGTGCGCATGGCGGTGAAGCTCAGGGGCGAGGCGTTGACGGAAGCCAGCACTTCCGGGTCGTCGATGGCCTGATAGCCGTTGAAGTAGAAGCCGAGGAATGCGGCGACCATGAGAGTGCCGATGGGCAGGATGGCGCTCCAAACGGACGGCTTGACGTGGGAGGCCGGTTCAAGGGTGGTGGCTTCCTCGGAGGCCATGGGCACGGCGTTGTCGGCGATGACCTTGCCTTCTTTGCGGGCGCGTATCTCGGCCTTGTACATGGGGCCGAAGTCCCGCTTGAACCATACGGCAATGAGAATGAAAAGCAGGATGTAGATGTTGTAGAAGCGGTAGGGGATGGTCTGCACAAAGATGCCGTAGGCGTTGCCGCTCAGGCCGATGGCCTGGTAGCCGTCCCGGATCAGGCCGACTTCGTAGGCGACCCAGGTGGAGATCAGCGCGATGCCCGCGATGGGCGCGGCGGTGGCGTCGATGATGAAGGCCAGTTTTTCGCGGGAGATGCGCAGGCGGTCAGTGACCGGACGCATGATCGGGCCGACGGTCAGGGAGTTGGCGTAGTCGTCGAAAAAGATGAAAAGACCCATGACCCAGGCCGCCAACTGGGAGGAGCGGGGAGTTTTGGCCCAGCGGGAGATGGCTCCGGCGATGGCTGTGGCGCCGCCCATCTTGGAGATCAGCGCGATGAGGCCGCCGATGGCCAGAACCTGGAGCACGATGCCCGCATCCCAGGGATCGGCCAGGGAGGAAAGGACCTGACCGGAAAGGTGCAGGAAGCCGCCGACCATCGCGTGGTAGACGTCGAAGCCTTTCAGTTCGAGCATGAAGCAGCCGGAGAAGACGCCGATGAACAGGGACAGGACGACGTTCTTGCTGGCGAAGGCCAGGATGATGGCCAGCAGGGGCGGAATCAGGGTCAGGGCGCCCCATTGTAGGGCGTTGTCGGCGGCTGCGGCCGCGTCGGCGGCCGAGGCCTGGTCCGGCATGAATGCGGCTGCCAGGCAGACGGCCGCCAGAATGAGTGGTTTGCGCATGAACTTCCCTTTGAAAATAGCTCGTTGAGGTGCGAAAAAGACCGAAATCGGTACAAAAAACAAAAGACTATGCGGTAACGACGGTGTGGAGGCATATATCATTCAGCGGGTTTTGTCGATGGGTGAGCATATCGACAACCGGATGAATTGTAGAAAAATTGAATGGGTGCGAGAAATCAGGGGAAGATTTCAGTGCGTTCCACCCGACAGATGCGGGCGGTGAAGGATGCGTACCACTCCCGCCGTCCGCGTTCCCGGGCGGCGCGATGCTCAGGGTGCTCTTTCCAGGCGCGGATGGCTTCCAGGCTTTCCCAGTAGGAGACGGTCACGCCGATTTCCTCGCGGGCGGAGTCGACCCCCAGGAAGCCGGGCATGGACCGCGCCAGAGCGAGCATCCGCGCGGAGGTTTCCGCGTAGCCGTTGTCCGCGTCCGTGCGCGTGGAGGTGAAGATCACCGCGTAGCAGGGAGCCGTCAGGTCAGGCTTATTCGTTTGCATTGCGCCCCCTTGGGCGTGAAGATTCCCAGTTTCGGCGACAGGGCGATGGATTGATCTATTTTTTCGGACAGGAACACGGTCGGGTTGTGCTCCAGGAGTTGTCCGGGCCGGGGGAAGGTCCGGCAGAACATCTCGCCCCAGTTGGTGGAGTAGATCACGGCTACCTGCTCGATACGCCCGGTTTCAGGCGGGTCGGTCAGGTTGAGGATGAAGAAGGCCCGGTTGACCTCTTCGGAGCGCAGGCCTTCGTTGATGTCCGGCTCGAAGGTCTCGGCGAAGGGGAAGAAATCGTGCAGGGCGGCCATGAGGTGCTGGAGGTCCGTCAACGCCATGGGCGCGATGGAGCGGTCGGCCTGCAACAGGCTGTCGGGATGGTATATCCGGTTGGCCATGAGCCAGGCCAGCAGATGCGCCGGGTCCTGGTTGCGATGCAGGATTTGAAGATTTTCGGCGGGCTGCTTGGCGTCCATCCGTTCGCCGCCGCGGACTGTCCATTCGGTCGGCTTGCCCTGAGTCTTGTCCGCCGCGAAGTGCAGTATGGAGAATCCGTTTTCCCGGATGTCCATGAAGGGCACTCGCATGATCTTGTGGCTCTTGTTCGCGAAGTTGGCCGCGATGCGGCGGCCCATGCGCGTCAGGTCCTCGGGGCTGACCAGGGCCTTGGTCCGTCCCTTGGGCGCGAGGCCTTCCTGGATTCGGCGATAGGTGTCGACCATGTACCGGCGAACGTGCGCGCCCATGCGCAGGGACTTTTCGAAGGGCCAGGCACGGTGCGACTCGGCCAGTCTGCCTGGTTCCACATAGCCCGAGCCGAACAGGACCGAGATGAGGCTTTCGTCCTCGGGGCGCGCGGGCAGGTTCATGAACAGGGGAATGTCCGGGAGATTGGCCTTGAGTCGGAAAGACTCCTTGAGCAGGGCGGCCGCGTTGTTCTCTCCGCGTTCCGAGTAGTAGGCGTGCAGGGTGGAGAACAGGGCCGTGTACGGGTCGGTGTCCATCTTGCCCTGGCGGTTGCGGATGAGATTGCGCTTGATGCGGTCGCACAGGGGCAGGCCGGACGTTCCGGGCGAGGAATAGGTTTCCAGCAGGCCCAGCTTGAGCACGGATTTGAAGGGCGAATGCACGGCCTTGACCATCTGCCAGAGCGAGCCGCCGAAATATTCGTCCGGCGGCACTTCCGCCAGGTAGCCGAAGTCCTCCAGCCTGGGCTTGCCGCACAGGGGGTAGCGCCGGGCGGCTCGGATGCAGGCTTCGTAGGTTTTGCGGCTCGCCCCCGCCGGAGTCACCCACCAGGCGATGTTCTTGCCCGCCAGCTTGAGCGCGGTGCGGTAGAATTCCTCCTTGAGCAACAGCGCCTGGGCCGAGCCCGAGCTTTCCTCGTCGCCGGACAGGAAGCGGTTTTCCCGCACGTCGTCCATGCGCATCGGGTAGAAGTGGACCTCCAGGCCGTATTCGCTGTTGGCCCACAGGGCCATGGCGTCGAGTTTGCGCTTGAGCCCGTGCTCCATGGCCATGGTCACGTCGCCGTCGTAGCAGATCCAACAGTCCAGGTCGGAGCGTGAGGTTTGGGCCACGGTTCCCAGGCTGCCCATGGCGTAGACGGCCAGGATGCGGATTTCCGGCCCGGTGCGGCGGCCGGGCGTGACGCCCAATCTCTCGCGGACCAACTCCAGGTCGGTCAGGCCGGGATGGTAGCCCCACACGCGGCAGGCGGGAATCTTGCCGAAGTTGTAGCGGCGTTCGAAGACGTCGCTGTCGAGCAGCAGCGGGAGCATACGCAGAAATGTCTGCTGGTCGTGGGACAGGGTGCCGATCGCCCTGTGCATACGCTGGCGGTTGTTGTCGAGCATACGCCGTTCCCGGCGCATGAAGGTCAGTTCCCTGGACCATGCGATGAGTACCCTCTGGACCGCGAACGGATCGGCCTCTCCGGCCGAAGGCGCGCCGGTACGTTCCACTTCGCGGGCGAACAGGGTCATCTGGCGGATGCGGTTGGCCAGGAATTGAGGGTGGGCGGCGTCCGAGTTCTTGATGATGGACCTGGTGACAGGCGATCCGGGCAGTTCCATTGACGCCAGGATGCAGTCCCGGACGTACATGGCGTGCAGGCAGCAGCGGCTCAGTTCCACGCCCTGGAAATCGTCGCCCACAAGCTCGGTGAAGGAAAAGTCGCACGCCTCGAACCTGGAGGTGTGCAGGGTGCAGCCGTGCAGGGCGCTTCCGGCGAGTCCGCACAGGGTGAAGTCGGCGCGGGTCATCCGGGTGTCGCGGAAAACCGTTTCGCTGAAGACCGAGGCCCGGAAGCGGCATCGTTCGAAGGTGCAGTTGGAGAAGAATGCGTCGGAGAAGACGCAGTCCGTGAATACGCAGTCCTCGAACCGGGTGTCGGCGAACTCCGCGCCGGTGAAGCGGACTTCCCGGAATTGGGTGCCTGCCACTTCGCAGCCCCGGAACAATCCGTCGGACATGTCGACGCGTTCTACCCGGGTGCAGGAGAAGCCGGCGCGGACAAAGGCGGAACCGGCCAGGCCGAGCCGGGTCAGCTCGCGGTTTTCCAGCCGTTCGCCGTCCACAGTCGACGGGTCAAGGTCCATGTCGCGGACGTTGCGCGAACGGGGCAGGAGGGCTTGGAGGGTGCGGGGCTTTGGTTGGAAGAGTCTTTTGAGAAGGCCGGTCTTGGGTGGTTCGAGGGCGTCTCGGCGCGGGGCGGCGGGCGGTCCGGCCCCGGCCCTGTCCGGGGAGAATATCCCCTTGGGCGGGCAATCGTCCGTGACGCAGCGGACGAAGTCCGGGGCGATGGCCTTGAGCGCGCCGAGTATTTCGAGCTGCGCGGCGGCCCGCCGGTCCTCGGGCAGGGAGGCGATATACTGGAAGAAGCCGATGTCGCCGAGCAGCGGAGCGCGCGACACGGCGGCCGCGCGGATGCCCGGCATACGGGTGCGGACCGAAGCCAGCAGCTTGCCTATTCCCGGATGGTCCTGGGCTATGAGCGCCTCCAGGCAGGCTCCGGCCAGGGGAACGTCGGCGGCGGGCAGGATTTTGAGGAGCGCGCCGAGAATGGTCTTGTTGCCCGCTTCGCCCACGGCCGCGATGGCCCTCAGGACCGCGACGTTCGCCTTGATGCGGCCCAGCTCTACGGCTTTGGCCAGGGCTTCGGCGTAAGCCGCGTCGCCCATGCCCCGGAGGACCATGCACAATTGCTCCAGATCCCGCCCCTCGACCCCGTTGGTCAGCCGGGAATTGATCCAGCGGCCGAACAATCCGCTCATAATGGCCTGTCTGACCGGGAAGGCCAGGGTGTCGCCCTGTTCGCCGAGACGGGCCACGAACGGCGCCAGTTCCTCGGGATCGGTGCCCATGAGCGGCTTGAGCAGCTCTTCCAGCCAGGTCAGGGTTTCCCTGTCCTTTTTGCCGGGAAAATCCTTGAGCATCTCGTGCGCCAGGGCCAGCCGTTCGGTGGCGGGCCAGGACGCGACCTTGGGCGCGAGTTGGGGAAGCGGCGCATCCCTGCCCTCGATGAACCGCGCGCAGAGGGTCCGCCCGAATCTCCCCGACCTCGTCATGGCGTGGAGGCAGGTCTGGATCGTGTGGATGTCGTTGGAGCCCGATGCCAGCCGATTGAAGGCCAGGACGGCTTCGCCCTGGGGCACGGCTTCGGCCTGCGAAGGGCGCGGCGTCAGGTCGCACCACTTCATGAACGACTCGGCCAGCCGCCCTATGCCGGGGCCGTCGTTCAAGGACGGGCCGTCGGCCAGGTCGCCTATGGCCGAGGCCAAGGTGCGTATGTTTGGAATGTCGTGGCTCATCACCATTGCTGCCTGGGTAAGATGGCGCGATAGTGCAGGGAAACCGGGGCGAAGTCAAAGCCCTGTTGGCCCCTTTCCCGGCCTTATTTTCAGGGGAGCGGAACAGGGTGTTTCAAGCGGTTGAAAACACGGCCTGAAAAGCCCGGGAAGCCGCTGAAACACTTGTTTAAGGAATAAAAACATTTTGACTCACCCATGACAATGGCCTATCGTCCCCACCTATTATTGATTCTGAAAACTCCGGTACAAAATCAACATTTCAGGGATGACACCTATGTATACACTTCGTACCCTTCCGGGCGACGACGTCCGTCAGATCATGTGGCGTTTCGCCGAGAGGTTCGATATCCAGATGTCCGTGCAGAGCGCCCGGTCCATCGCC
Organism: Desulfovibrio sp. Fe33; assembly: GCF_028532725.1. Taxonomy (NCBI): domain Bacteria; kingdom Pseudomonadati; phylum Thermodesulfobacteriota; class Desulfovibrionia; order Desulfovibrionales; family Desulfovibrionaceae; genus Desulfovibrio; species Desulfovibrio sp. Fe33. Next base: position 154,119 of record NZ_JAQKGU010000005.1, on the reverse strand, counting down.
CGCTCCACCGTGGCCAAGCTGGTCGCCGAAGGGGCGCGCAATACTCATGAGTGGACCGAGCGGAAGGGCGACCTCCTGACCGCCTTCGATCAGTCCGGCCTGACCTCCTTGTTCATGGACCCCCATCAGGGCGGATACATCGAAGGTCCCAAGAACCTCGCGCTCGCCTTGGTCGCCTTCGAGCTGGCCTGGGTCGACGCGGGCGCGGCCACCTCTTCCCTGGCCTCCTGCCTTGCCCTGGCTCCCATTCACGAGAAGGGCACTCCCGAACAGCGGGACAAGTACATGTCCGCCTGCGTTCCGCCCCAGCCGGGCGAGGACCGGGAAATCTGGCGCGGCGCGTTTGCACTGACCGAGCCGCTTCCCTACGTGGGCGTGGATACCGGCGTGCTTTGCGGCAAGGCGTCCGTGGCCGAGTGGAATGACGGCGAGGAGCCCATGCTCCGGATCGACAAGCGCGGCCGGTTCATCACCAACATGGACTTCGCCAACTTCGTCACCGCCGCCGTGGAGTCCAGCGACGAGCGCATCAAGGGTTCCTTCATGGTCATCCTCGAAGAGGGCGACGAAGGCGTGTTCGACCGGGGCGCGCCGACCCTCAAGATGGTCCATCAGCTTTCCTCCACCCGCGATCCTGTCCTGAACCTCAAGGTTCCCGCCTCCCGCATCATCGGCGGCTATGAGGTGGTCGACGGCGTGATCGTGCCCAAGTACAACCACTCCGAGATCATCGGCGCGGTCTTCCACCGCACCCGCATTCCCGTGGGCCTGATGACCTCGGCCAAGCTTCTTTCCGCCGTCGAGCCGGTCATCCGTTATCATCGCAACCGCTTCCGTGGCGGCGACGCCTGCCACGAAGGCTCCCCGCGTTTCGACAAGGGCATCCAGAACAACGAGGACGCCCTGCAGCGGCTCGTCGACGTCTGGGCTTCCGGCGAGGCCGGTTGCTCCCTGGCCTTTGCCGCCGCGCGGCTGGCCGATCGTTTCGATCCCATCGAGAAGGCCAAGGAGGCCCACTTCGAGGCCGAAGGCGTGACGAGCATCCGCAAGCAGATGTCCGCCTTGCGCCAGCTCCACGATCAAGTCCGTGAATTCATCGCCATGGAATACGGTCCGGCCGGGGAGCGCGACGAAGCCCGCTACAACGAGCTTTCCAACGACACCCTGGTTCAGTACGCCTACATGGAGGCCCTGGCGGGCATCCTCAACCCGGGCGTGAAGCTCTGGAACACGGGCGAGGGCGCGAACAAGATGCGCGAGGCCGTGGCTTTGGTCGGCGGTTACGGCATCACCGAGGATTGCCCCGGCTTCCTCATGCAGAAGTGGACCGACTGCCAGCTCGAAGCCACCTACGAAGGCCCCGAGGCCGTGCAGCGCCGCCACCTGACCATGACCATGACCTCCGATATCTTCGGCTGCATCATGGAAAACTGGATCGCGCAGATGCGTCGCGCGGGCAGGGACGTTCCCGGTCTTGGCGGCTATGTGCTGGCCTCGGCCATGGAGCTGTGGCTGTGGACCCTGGCCCACTTGCAGGAGGCCAAGGACGAGAACGGCAGGAAGCTGTATCATAACAAGCGGCAGGGCGTTACCTTCGCCATGGCCGACGCGCTGGGCTGGATTCTCGGCCCCTACTTCCTGGCCTGCGATGTCATGGAGCTCATGGAGAAAGGCCCCATGTCCCCGATTCTGGCCGAGGGCCTCGATGACCTGGTCGGGTTCTACAAGGACCTGTGCCACGTCCAGGCCGCACGCGCCGCCGGAGAAGTCGCCCGCATCTGTTCCGAACTGGTCTACGGCTTCAACTGGAACCATTGTCCGACCCCGGACGGCGGCATCGCCGAGAAGTGCGAGCCCAAGGGCGAATGTGCCGAGGACGGCACTCTGGGCGACCAGTCCAAGTGCGCGCGTCCGGACCTTGTCCATTTCCGCGAGCTCAAGGCTACCGTGGACATGTGCCTGGCCGGTTCCCGGCTGGCCAAGGACCGCGCGGGCAACGCCCTTGCCGAGGTCATGATTCCCGAAGCCCTCGACTATCCGCAGGGCTAAGAAAGATAGCAAAAAGCGAGAGGGAAGCCTTTTCAAAAGGTTTCCCTCTCGTGTTCTTCCTTCCGCTCTTTTTCCGTCGCGCCGTCTGGAAGGGAAGGGGACATTCATATATGATACGGGCGGCGCTGAGAGCGCGGGTATGAATCCCGCGCTTTGAACTATTCAAACTTCAACCCAAACCACCCCGCAGGCGCACCGGAAAGGGGCGCGCCCGACACACTCCCCGGCTTATCCGCGAAGCGGCTAAAAAATTCAGGGGAGGAAAGGGGATGGGGTCCGGGAGAAGGGGAGAGGGGAAGCCCTTTTCAAAGGGGGCCCCTCTCCCCTTCCCCCGGCCGCCGGAGGCACCCAATGAGCGACGAAACGCCGCGTGTCGAGATGGAAACGGACATTGTATGCGTGGGCTTCGGCCCTGCCGCGGGCGGGTTCCTGACGACCCTGACGCGCGGCCTGATGAACGAGGACGGCACGCCTGCGGTTGAAAGCAAGGTCATGCCTGGAATGCCGCCGCAGGTCATCTGCTACGAGCGCGCCGACGATATCGGTTTCGGCGTTTCGGGCGTGGTCACCAAAGGCCGCGCCATCAAGGCGAGTTTCCCCGATCTGGACCTGTCGCAGATTCCCATGGCCTGCGAGGTCAGGGAAGAGAAGATCTTGTACCTCGGCGACCCCGTGGGCGCGAGCCGCAGGCCGAAGCTGTTCAAACTGGCGGACAAGGCCCTCGGCCGGTGGATGAAGGACGGCGCCTACGAGCTGCCGTACATTCCGCCGTTTCTGGAAAAACATCCGGGGCTGGCCTTTTCCATCGGCCAGTTCAACCAGTGGGTGGGCGCGAATCTGATGGGCACCGGGATGGCACAGATCTGGCCGTCCAGCCCCGTGGCCGAACCCCTCGTGGAAGGTCGGGCCGTCAAGGGCGTGCGCATGGCCGACCAGGGCGTGGACAAGGACGGCACTCCGGGCGCGGGCTATATGCCCGGTATGGACATGAAGGCCGCCCTGACCGTGGTCGCCGACGGCCCGGTGGGCGCGGTGGGGCAGACGCTTAACCGCAAGCTCGGAATGCCCGGCGACAATCACCAGCGCGAGTGGGCCGTGGGCATGAAGTGCGTGGTGGAATTGCCCGAGGGGTGCGACTGGCAGCCCGGCACCGTGCTGCACACCATCGGCTATCCCGAACCCGAAATTTTCGGTTTTCTGTACGTTTACCCCGACAATGTCGCCAGCCTCGGCATTTTCGTGCCGTCCTGGTTCGACAATCCCGTGCGCACGGCCTACCGTTACATGCAGCATTGGATGCTGCACCCGTACCTGTGGAAGCGGCTTCAGGGGGGCACTCTGCGCTCATGGGGGGCCAAATCCCTGAACGAGTCGGGCAAGCGTGGCGAGCCCATTCTCTGCGGCGACGGTTTCGCACGCATCGGCGAGGGCTCCGGCTCCACCAACGTGCTCATCGGAGCGGGCGTCGACGAGGCGTGGGCCACGGGCGTCCAATTGGGCGAGGCCGTGTTGGAACTGCTCAAAAGCGGCCGCGGGTTCACCAAGGAAAACCTGGAGAACACCTATGTCTCCCGCCGCCGCGCCTCCTGGGTCGAGAAAGAGGCCGAAGTGGCCAAGAAATCTCGCGACGGCTTCACCAAGTCCGTGTTGTCCGGTTTCCTCGGCATGGGGTTGAGCGGCCTCACCAACGGACTCCTGAATATGCCGGGACAGGCGCTCAAGCCTCAGGAGCGCATCCCGAGCGTCGAGGACTACTACCGGGACGTGATCCCGGCGGGCGAAATCGCCGATATCCGCGCAGAATGCGCCAAGAAGGGAGCGAGCCTGCACGACGCGCTCATGAACCGCGCAGGCTGGCCCGAAATCCCGCTGGACGGGCAGCTTCTGGTCTCCCACCAGGACGCCCTGCTCATGGGCGGCAAGGTGCAGGCCAATCCCGGCTACGGAGACCACGTGCGTTTCGCCGACCCGATCATCTGTTCCGCCTGCCGCGAGCAGGTTTGTGTGGAGGCGTGTTCGGGACAGGCCATTTACGCCAATCCCGAGGGCGGCACACCGCTTTTCGACCGGGAGAAGTGTATTCACTGCGGCGCGTGCATGTGGAATTGCAGCAAGTCCGATCCCCAGGATCGTGAGCGGACCAACGTCAAGTTCATGGCCGGTTCCGGCGGGCTGCATTCCGTGGAGAATTAGGATAGGAAAAGAACGGACCGCCTTCGGCGGACAGGTCGGGTGATTTCGCCTCCGGCGGCCAAGGGGCTATGACCCCTTGGAACCCCATTGTCGCCTTCGGCGAATTGGTTCATTGATAAGGCCGCCTTTTCGCGGACACACCCCGCGAAGCGGCGCTAAAAAGTTTTGGAGAGTCCAGAGAACCTTTTTCAAAAGGTTCTTTGGCCGCCGGAGGCATTCTCCCAGCGGCCACTGGAATCCCGCCGCCTTCGGCGAATTGGTTCATTGATAAGGCCGTCTTTTCGCGGACACACCCCGCGAAGCGGCGTTAAAAAGTTTTGGAGAGTCCAGAGAACCCTTTTTCAAAAGGTTCTCCGGCCGCCGGAGGCATTCTCCCTGCGGCCGCCGGAATCCCGCCGCCTTCGGCGAATTGGTTCATTGATAAGGCCGTCTTTTCGCGGACACATCCCGCGAAGCGGCGCTAAAAAGTTTTGGAGAGTCCAGAGAACCCTTTTTCAAAAGGTTCTCTGGCCGCCGGAGGCAAAATTCGCCGAAGGCGGAAAATGGACGGCATGAGAAATGCGATTGCCGCCGCTAATTTAAGGAGAACAATGAATGGGTAGTGAATTCCACATCGTGGTCTGCGGTTCCATCGTTCCGGATCCGCTCCAGACCCTCGCGCCCCAGGATGGTCCTGTCGGGCCGTCTCTCAAAAATGAAATGATGCTTCCCGCCGTGCTTGACCCGTGGGCCGGGCACGCGTTGTTTGAGGCCGCGCACCTGGCGGCCGCCAACCCGGGCAGCCAGGTCTGGCTGGTGAGTCTCGGCCCCAAGGCCAAGCTCCAGCAGGTCATGATGTCCGTGGCCCAGAAAGTCCCGTTCCAGCTTGTTGTGGCCGACGGCTCGGCCTCGGGCTTTGCCGATGCGTATGAGACCGCCAAGGTTTTGGCCGGGACCATCGAAGGCATTGCCGGGCTGGACAAGTCCAAGCTGCTGCTCTTCGGCGGTTGGCAGTCCGCTTCGCGCGGATCTGGCGCGGTTATCCAGATGGTCGGCGAGATGCTCGGCGTGACCGAGCAGTTCCAGGGCGTGGACAAGCTCACCGTGGGCGGCGACGGTTCCCTCGAGGTGCTTGAGCGCGTGGAGGGCGGCGCATACCAGAAGTCCGTTGTGGACGGCGCGCCCGCCGCATTCGGCTGGGCCACCGGCGAACTGCCCGAGCCTCCGAACAATCCGCAGATCGGTATGCAGAACATGCAGCGGAATATGCCCGCCCTGATGCAGGCCAAGCCCGCCGATCTGTCCGGCACCACCCTGAAGTTCTCCTCTGTGGAGCTGCCGCAGCAGCGCCGCGAGACCCGTATCGTCAAGGACGTCTCGGTGGAGGATATGGCCAGGGAAATCGTCGAATGGATCAAGGGGTAAGGGGGAACGTCATGACAGTTTTGTATCTTGTACACACCGAATGCGACAATTCCCTGCACAAGTCCGCCCTTGAGGGGCTGAGCGTGGCCGTAAAACTGGCCGGGGACATGGGTTGCGACCTGGCCGTCGGGCTCATCGGCGCGGACATCCAGGCCGCTGCCGATTCCATCGGCGGCTGCGGCGCGAAGTTCTACGGCGTGGCCGGTTCCGGCTTCGCCGACGGCCGTTACGCGTCCGACATTGCCGCCGCCGAGGCCATGGCCAAGACGTGTATGGCCGAAATGGTGGTGGCCCCGGCCACGTCCCGCTTCAGCCGCGCCCTGCCGGGCCTGGCCGTTCGCCTGGACGGCCGCGTGGACACGCACCTGTCCAACCTCGAGGTTGTGGACGGCAAGCCCGTGGCCAAGCGGTGGTTCTATCGCCAGCGCATGGAAGGCGTCCTTTCCCGTGAAGAGCGGCCCTGGATCGTGACGCTGGATTCCGGCTGCGCAGAGCCTTTCGAGGGCGCGGGCGCGGGCGCGGCGAGCGTGGAAATGCTCGACGTGGACGTCGCCTCTGTGCGCACCAAGGTGGCGGGCATGGAGTGCGCTTCCGAGGACGCTCAGACCATTCGTCCGGACGCCGATCTGCTTTTCGTGGCGGGTGCCGGCTGGACCAAGAAACAGGCCGACGGCGCCACTCATGTCGAGGATGCCGAGAAAGCCATCCTGTCCTTCCTGGACGCGACCAAGTCCTCCCTCGGCTCGTCCAAGTCCCTGGTGGATATCTCGGGCGAGGGCGGCAAGGTCATCTCTTTCCTGACGCACATGCATCAGGTCGGGCAGACCGGCGCGACCCCGCGTCATCCCAAGGGCTTGTCCTCCTGCTGCCACGGCGAGGAACCGCACGTTGTCGGCTGGCGTTTCATCAAGGAGCGCCGCGCCATTAACCTGGACGCCGGTTGCGGTTGGGCCCAGGGCAAGTGCGACGTGCTCTACGTCGGCGATGCCTTCGCCATCATGGCGAAGGTCAACGAACTGCTCGGCTGACCCTGGTCGTAACGATGATTACGCAGGCCGCGCCCGTTTTCGGGTGCGGCCTTTTTCATGGGACCTGTTTGTTCGGAATTACTAATCGCGGCGGAAGGTCGCGGAGCAGGGGCAAAAAATCGGAGACGCATTCCGAGCGTGATCGGGGCGTTGGGACGTTGTCGGGGCGGTTCTGTTTATCAAGGCCGTTGCGCGGGAAAGGGACAGGTCGGACGGTGGCGTATGGCCGCGTTGAGAATGGCCTCCAGAAGATTGTTGTCTTTGAAGGGCATGGTCACGACCTCGTTCATTCCCTTTTCCTGGAAACGCTTGCGTTCCGCCTCGCCGGAGAAGACGGTCAGGCCGACGATGGGGATGTCGGCGTCAATGCCCTCCGCCGCGCCGGAGCGGATGATTTCCGTGACCTCGATGCCGTTGATTATGGGCATTTGGACGGCCATGAGCACGAGGTCGAAACCGCCTTGCATCAGGGCGTCGATGGCGTGCTGACCGTTGGTGACCACCAAGACATTGTGCCCTTGATCCTTGAGCAGCCGGGTGGTCGCCAGGGCGCTGATTTCGTCGCCATCGGCAACGAGAATGTTCAGGCGCAGGGAGTTTTCTTTACTGGAATAGTTAGCGTAGGCTTTGTTCGACACAACGAAAAACGGCAGGGACAGGGTGAAGACGCTGCCTTCGCCGGGACGGCTCTCGAGACTGATGGTCCCGCCCATGATCTCGGCCAGCCTGCGGGAGATGGTCAACCCCAAACCGGCGCCGCTGTACCGTTTGGTCATGAGATCCTCGCCAAGCATGAAACGTTCGAAGATGTCCTCCCGTTTGTCCTCCGGGATGCCGACGCCGGTATCGGCCACGGATATCCGAACCTTGAGCAAGTCGGGAATGTCGCGGCTCGCTTCGGAGCAAGCGGAGACGGTGACGTGTCCCTCTTCCGTGAATTTCACGGCGTTGTGCACCAGGTTGATGAGGATTTGGCGCAACTTTTCGCCGTCGCCGTGGACCATGGCCGGAAGATGGCGGTCCAGGCTGCATTCAAGCCCGATCTCCTTCAATTCCGCTTGCGGGCGCAGGAGATCTGTGGCGGAACGGATGGTCTCGTGCAAGTCGAAGTCAGTTCGGTTCAGGTTCTCCTCGGCCGTTTCGATGCTGGACAGGTCGAGCAGCGACGAGAGGACACGGGAAAGCTGGATGCCCGATTCCAGGCTGAGATTCAGATATTCCTTTTGTTCATCCGTGAGCCCGTCCGTATTCAGGAGCAGTTGGGTCATGCCCATGATGCCGTTCAGCGGAGTGCGTAATTCGTGGCTCATGTTGGCCAGGAATTGGGTTTTTGCCCGGTCCGCAAACCGTGCTTCATGCATGGCCCGGACAAGCTCCTTCTCCATGCGCTTGCGCTGGATGATCTGCCAGACTCCGTCCATTATCAGGGAAAGCTGAACCGAGTCGGAGTCGGTGTAGTCGCTGTCCTTGTTGGCCACTCCGACCAGTATCTGGATGCGGTTGCGGTCGATGACCGGGACGTTCATGTGCCGGAATAGGGAAACGTGTCCCTCGGGAACTCCCCGTCGCTCCGGGGCGTTGGCGTAGTCGTTGATGATGACGGGCGTTCGTCTTCGTACCGCTTCGGCCCACAAGCCCCCCTTCTCGACGGGGAAGGTGCGCGATTTGTCGGGAATGGTGCATTCGTCCGGACCGGAGATCGACCACGGCCGCAGGGTAATGAATGTCTCGTATTCGTCCATGAAGCCGATGTATCCCATGCGGCTGTCGGTAAGATGCACGGACTGGGTCAGGGCGTAGTCGAGAATTTCCTCCTCGGTTCGGTTTATCATGCGCGAGATGGTGTACAGGGCCCTGAATCGCTGCTCGTTCAGGTCGGCCAGGCCTTCCCGCTGCCGTCTGAGCGTGATGTCCCGGATCATGACGATGAAGAGGGGGACTCCGTCGAAGACGAGGGCGTGGGATCGGATTTCCACAGGCGTGTTGCCGATGTCGGAGCGCAGAGTGTGCTCAATGCGGCGGGAACCGGTTTCGAAACGGGAGTCGTCTTTGGTCAGCGCGGAGAAATTGGTGATGATCTTGCCCGGAGTACTGCCCAGGATCTCTTGGCGGGTCAGACCGAGCATGGCGCAGGCCGTTCGGTTGACTTCGATGATTTGCGCGTTGGCCGGTTCGGCTCCTCCCGCCCGGCAAGCCAGTGCGGCGTCCGGTTCCTGCAACTCGAGGATGCTTAGGAGAGGAGTGGGGGCGGTCATGGCCGAGTCCTACCCCCTAGTGTACGGGCTACGAATTCAAGCAGGTGGGCCTTGTGAATCGGTTTGGCCAGGAAATCGGTGCAGCCCGCTTTCAGGGAGCGTTGCCGGTCCTCGGTGAAGGCGTTGGCGGATACGGCCACGATGGGCACCGGGCGAAGCCCCTGTTCCCGCTCGAATATGCGGATTTCACGGGTGGCGTCCAGGCCGTCCATGATGGGCATGAATATGTCCATGAGCACCAGGCCGTAAGAACCGCTCTTGAAAAGTTCCACCGCTTCGCGTCCGTTCCATGCGAAGTCCAGGGAGTAGCCCGAGTTGTTGAAGAACAGCGAGAGCAGCATCTGGTTGCTCTCCGAGTCTTCCGCAACAAGGATGTTCCCTCGCTGGTCGAGCTCATTCGCCGTTTGCCGATTGTTCACTCCGTCTCCCTATCGTTCTTTTCCCGCTTTGCGCAGCCCGTGCGTCGTCCCGGTCGCCGACCCCATGTCTGTGGCGGTAATGCGGAATGTGCCGTTGGCCGCTTCAGGGGGGTGAAATAGCGGCCTGAATGCCCGTTTCCGTATATTGTTCAAGATTCGCCCCGGGCAGAGTGGAATATGTCGATACTACTTCCGATTATTGAATATATAGCCCAATGGAACGAGATGGGCAAGCCCCCGAAAGAACGGTTTTTTGAGCTTGCGGCCGAAGAGGGAAAATCGACTAGGCTGCGCGACCGGAATTCGTCATGCGGCGATGGCTTCGTATGGTCGCCACCGATTCGGCCGTGTAGACGGCCAGCCCGGACCAGATCAGGGCGAAGGTCACCATGTGGCTCGTGGTGAACGGCTCCTTGTAGACGAACACGCCGAGCAGGAAGGCGATGGACGGGGCCAGATATTGGAGCAGTCCGAGGGTTGTCAGTTGCAACCGTCGCGCTCCGAAGGCGAAGCCGATGAGCGGCGAGGCCGTGACCACGCCCGCGCCGAGGAGCAGCAGGTCCACCTGGAACCCCTGATGGAACAGGGCGGACGCGCCGTGGGCCTGGAGCCAGAGGATGTAGGCCAGGGCAAAGGGGCCGAGGACCATGGTTTCGAGGAACAACCCGGGCAGGGATTCCACGGAGGCGATCTTTCTGAGCAGGCCGTACAGGCCGAAGCTTACGGCCAGGACCAGGGATATCCATGGCAGTTCGCCGTGGCTGATGACGGAATTGAGCACGCCCAGCGCGGCCAGCCCGATGGCGGCCATTTGCAGCGGGCGCAGGCGTTCGCGGAAGAAGGCGAAGCCGAGCAGAATGTTGACCAGCGGGTTGATGTAGTAGCCGAGGCTGGTGTCCAGCACGTGGTCGGTGTTTACGGCCCAGATGTAGAGTAGCCAGTTGCCGCCGATCATCAGCGAGCTGGCCGCCAGGATGAGCAGGTCGCGCGGCGACTTGAGCGGAACGAGGGTTTCGGACCACCCTTTGCGGATGGTCAGGATGACGGCGATGAAGACCAGCGACCAGATCACCCTGTGGCAGAGAATCTCGAATGGATTCACGGTGACGAGGGATTTCCAGTATACCGGGAGCAGCCCCCAGCCGAGGAAGGCGGCCAGGGCGGCGATGAATCCGTATGATTTCTGCTTGGGATCGATTTGGCGCATTGTCTCCTCTTGAGTCTTCGGAGCGCGAGAATACGCCCGGATTCCCGCAGGGTAAAGCCGGAAATGTCGGCAGTCCCCGTCAGGGGCGGCACATGGACCCGGCCAGTTCGCCAAGGGTTCGCACGCCCTGTTCCAACTCGTCGGTCCAAGGACAGCCGCAACTCAGGCGGATATAGTTGGCGAACTTGTCCCGCGTGGAGAAGATGGCTCCGGGGGCGATGCCCACGCCGACGGCCCTGGCCTGGAAAAACAACTCCACCGAGTCCACGGATTTCGGCAGTTCCAGCCAGAGGACCGCGCCGCCTTCGGGGTGGGTCACTCTGGTCCCGGCCGGGAAGTGGCGGCCCAGATGGAGCTGCATGTCGTCCATCTGCCGCTCCAGGTCGGAGCGAAGTTTTTTCAGATGGCGCTCCATGCGCCCCTGGCGCAGGTACTCGGCGATGGCCATTTGGGCCGGGGCCGAGCTGGACACGTTGGTGGTGGCCTTTATCTCCAAGGTCTTTTGACGGAACCTGCCGGGCAGCAGCCAGCCCACCCGGAAGCCGGGCGCGATGGTTTTGGAGAAGGAGGAGCAGAGCAGGACCAGTCCCTTCGTGTCGAATTCCTTGAAGGTGCCGGGCCGCTTCGCACCGAAATGCAGGTCCGAATAGACATCGTCCTCCACCAGCGGGATGTCCCGCTTGGCCAGCATGTTCACGATTTCCCTCTTGGCGTCGTCCGGCGTCAGGCTGGAGTCCGGGTTGTTGAAGTTGGGCGCGAGCACGCAGGCGGCGATGTCGAAGGTCTTCAGGGCATGGGCCAGGTCATCGGGCAGGACTCCGCGTTCCGGGTCGGACGGCACTTCGATGGCGCGCAGGCCCAGGGTTTCGAGGAGCTGGAGGAAACAGTAATAGGTAGGCGACTGGATGAGCACGGTGTCGCCCCGGCGGCAGACGGACCGCAGGGAGAGATACAGGGCCTCCATGCATCCGGCGGTGATGATCGGTTCGTCCGGCTTCACCGGGATGCCGAACTCCATGGACCTGTATGCGATCTGGCGGATGAGTTGCGGGTCGCCGGGAATGGGGGCGTATCCCATGGCCCGTTCCGGCTCGGCGCGGACCATGGCCGCAGTGATGCGGCCGAGTTCCCGCAGGGGCAGGCGTTGCGGGCTCGGCGCGATGACGTCAAGGGCGATCCGGTCCGCCGCTCCCACGGATTCCAGCACCGTCTGGATGAGCCCGATGCGCGTCACCGGCCTGGGACGTTCCATGGGGGCGGGCGCGGTTTCGGTGCGAGGCAGCCGTTTGGCGGTCCGGCGCACGAAGAATCCCGACCTGGCGCGGGCCTCGATGACCCCCTGGCGTTCCAGTTCGAGGTAGGCCTGGTTGACCGTCGATACCGAAACGCCCAGCTTGGCGCTCAGTCCCCGCAGGGACGGCAGCTTGTCGCCAAGCCCCAGGGCCCCGGCGTCGATCATGGCCATGACGTTCTTTTCCACGGTGCGGTAGCGGTATGTCTCCATAGGGATCGCCTGAATCTGTTTTGTATTATTTTTGTTTGAACTGTATCTGTACCGGTTACAGATTTTGCGCTTTACTGCAAGGCGTGGATACAGCAGATTTAACCGGGCGATGGCCCGAAAACCGTTTACGGAGTCCTTTGTCATGACCATTCCGGGCGTTGCCGACGAATCTTCCGGCTCCCCCATACTGTCCGCCGCCAGACAGGTGGCCCCCATCGTCATGGGCTATCTGCCCGTGGGCGCGGCTTACGGGGTGCTTGCTCAGCAGGCGGGACTTTCCCTGCTCAATACCGTGCTCATGTCGGTCCTGGTCTACGCCGGGTCCGCGCAGCTTATCGCCGTGGGCATGTTCGCCGCGGGCCTGAATCCGGCGTCCATCGTCGCCACCACGTTCGTGGTCAACCTGCGCCATCTGCTCATGAGCGCCTCGCTGGCCCCGAATCTCAGAAGCTGGAACAAGTGGGAGCTCGCCCTGTTCGCATACGAGGTCACGGACGAGTCCTTTGCCGTGCATTCCATGCGGTTCGCGCGCGGGGACCTGAACAAGACCGTTTGCTTCGGCATCAACGGGCTGGCCCAGCTTTCCTGGGTGCTCGCGTCCTTCGCGGGCTTTCTCGCCGGGGCGTCCATTCCGAGCGTGGAGCCGTTGGGCATCGACTACGCGTTGCCAGCCATGTTCATCGCGCTCCTGGTCATGCAGATGAAAAACGGCCTACACGTCCTCGTGGCCGGTTTCAGCGGCTTGCTGGCTCTTCTTTTGAACAAGGCCGGAGCGGATCAGTGGTCGGTCATTCTGGCTACGGTCATCGGCGCAACCTTTGGAGCGGGAGTGGAGTCATGGACCAGAAAACGGTCTTCATAACCATCGTCGGAATGCTCGCCGTAACCTATATTCCCCGCATGGTTCCGCTTGTGGTCCTGGCCTCGCGGACTCTGCCGGGGCCGGTGGTGCGCTGGCTTTCCTACGTCCCGGCGGCGGTGCTCTCGTCCATGCTGTTCCCGGCCCTGTTGCTCAGGAACGGCAATCTCGACGTCTCCTTCGACAACTATTTCCTGTGGGCGGCGGTCCCGGCCTTTCTCCTCGCCTGGCGGACAAGATCCTTTTTCGGGACCGTGGCGCTGGGCATGGCTTTGGTGGCGGCGGGCCGCTGGTTTCTCGGATAGGAGGGCTTCATGAAGACCATCGGACTTATCGGCGGCATGAGCTGGGAATCCTCCCTGGAATACTACCGTGTCATGAATGAGGCCGTGAAGGCGCGTCTCGGGGGCCTGCATTCGGCCCGCATTCTCATGAACTCCGTGGATTTCGCCCCGTTGCGCGAGCTGATGCTCGCGGGCGAGTGGGACCGGGTCGGCGAAACGCTGGGCCGGGCGGCCCGCACCCTGGAGCTCGCCGGGGCCGAACTCATGGTCATCGGCACCAACACCATGCACAAGGTGGCCTCGCAGGTGGAGGCCGCCGTGAACGCGCCCCTGGTCCATATCGCGGACGCCACGGCCGAGGTCGCCAGGGCGCGCGGCTTTTCGCGGGTGGCTCTGCTCGGGACCATTTTCACCATGGAGGACGATTTCTACACGGGCCGCCTGCGGCGTCACGGCTTCGAGGTGCTTGTCCCGGAAGCCGAGGACCGGAGGCTCGTGGACCGGGTCATTTTCGACGAGCTGTGCCGGGGCGCGTTCCTGGACGGTTCCCGCGCCGAGTATGTGCGCATTATCGAGGACTTGGCCGGGCGGGGCGCAGAGGCGGTCATCCTCGGCTGCACCGAGATCGGCCTGCTCGTCGGCCCGGACGATACCGACGTTCCCACCCTGGATACCTGCCGCATCCACGCCGAAAAGGTGGTGGACATGGCGCTAGGTTGATCTCGCCCGGAAGCTCCTGGCCGCCGGTCTTTCCGCATCCCGCGCTTGACGCGGCCCCGTAACGTGATATGGCATGTTGGCGCGCCGCGAGGGGTGCTTTTGTCGCCAGTTTAGAGGGGAGAGCGAGTTGACCGAGACAACCGACATGACATTGAAGGATTTGCTGAGCCGTTCCGTGGAGCTGTACTCCGATCGGACCGCGCTCGGGTTTGTGGGCGGCGAGACCCTGACCTACGCCCAGTTCGGGAAGAGCGTGGCCGAGCTGCAAACCGTGATGCGCGGGCTCGGCATCAAGCCCGAGGACAAGATCGCTCTCATCGGCGAGAACATGCCCAACTGGGCCATCGGCTATTTCGCGGCGACCACCATGGGCGCGATAGCGGTGCCCATCCTGCAGGAATTTCACCCCAGCGCCGTGCAGCATATCCTTCGCCATTCCGAGGCGAAGATGGTCATTGCCTCCAGGCGGTACGTGGACAAGGTCGAGGGCGACAACATCCCCGATCTTGAAACCGTCATGATAATGGATGATTTTTCCATGGAGGACGAGGAGGGCAAGCGGACCACCTACGTCGAAGCACTGGAAGCCGCCGGAGAGCGCATCGAGCAGTTCGCCGAAACGGCCCGCGAGCAGTTGGAGCATCTGGGTGAAGCGGCCGTGGACAAGCTGTCCGATACCGCCCGGGAGCGTGTGAACCGCTTCAGCGACACGGCCAGGGAGACGATGGAGAAGTTTTCGGATTCCTACAAGGAGACCGTTGACTGGTTCAGCGCCTCGGCCCGCCGGTTCATAGACTGGAGGACCGGCAAGCCCTTCGAACTGACCGAAGACCATGTGGCCGCGATTCTCTATACCTCCGGCACCACCGGCCATTCCAAAGGCGTGGTCCTGACCCATCGCAATCTTGTGCAGAACTGTATCGGCGGGGTCAAAACCATTCCGGTCCTCGAAACAGACCGTTTTCTGTCCGTGCTGCCCATGGCCCACACCTACGAGTCCACAGTGGGCCTCATCATTCCTCTTCATTCCGGCAGCTCGGTCTTCTTCCTGCAAAAGCCGCCGACCCCGAAAACGCTTTTGCCCGCCATGCAGGCGGTCAAGCCCACGGTGATGAACGTGGTCCCGCTTATCATCGAGAAAATTTACAAGAGCCGGATCAAGAAGAAGCTGACCGGAACCGGCGTCACGCGCGGTCTGATGAAGATCGGCCTGACCCGGCGCAAGCTTTCCCAGGTGGCCGGAAAGAAGCTCATCGACGCCTTCGGCGGAGAGCTGCGTTGTCTGTGTATCGGCGGCGCTCCCCTTTCGCCCGAGGTCGAGCAGTTCCTGACCGACGCCAAGGTTCCCTATGCCGTGGGATACGGCATGACCGAGGCTTCGCCTCTGCTGGCCGGGACCGATCCGTCCCTGCAACGGCATCGCGGCATCGGACCGGCTATCCCGGGCGTGGAGCTGAAGATCGACGACCCCGATCCCGAGACGGGCGAGGGCGAGGTCCTGGCGCGTGGGCCGAACATCATGC
Source organism: Desulfovibrio sp. Fe33 (assembly GCF_028532725.1). Lineage (NCBI taxonomy): Bacteria > Pseudomonadati > Thermodesulfobacteriota > Desulfovibrionia > Desulfovibrionales > Desulfovibrionaceae > Desulfovibrio > Desulfovibrio sp. Fe33. The sequence continues at coordinate 138,674 of NZ_JAQKGU010000005.1, read as the reverse complement.
GCGAGTATTACAAGGCCCCCAAGGATACCGCGGCGACCTTCACGGAAGACGGCTGGCTCAAAACCGGCGATCTCGGCAAGTTCGAGGACGGCTACCTCTACCTCAAGGGGCGGCTCAAGAACGTCATTCTCGGCCCCAGCGGCGAGAACATCTATCCCGAAGAGGTCGAGTCCATTATCAACGCCAACGATTCCGTTCAGGAATCATTGGTCTACGATTCCGGCGGCAAGCTGATGGCCCGCATCCACCTCAATTACGAAAGCCTGGACGAGCAGTTCGGCGTCAACAAGATGATCGAATCCGAGGTCCGCGCCAAGGTGCAGAAAATCCTTGAAGACATTCGCGTCGAGGTCAATTCCAAGGTCTCCTCCTTTGCCCGGCTCAACCGCGTTGTCGAGCAGATCGAGCCCTTCGAGAAGACGCCCACCCAGAAAATCAAGCGGTTCCTTTACACCGATCAATAGCGACGGGGTTGCCCGCGTTGCGGTCCGGCGGGATTTGATCGCGCCGCATCCGCGCTTTTACGGAACAAAAGATAATCCCCGGCTCGATTTCGAGCCGGGGATTTGTTTTGCCGTTTTGGAGAGGACAGCGAGAACTGTCCGGCAAGCCGGGGAGGCGCTGCTACTGTGCGTCGGCGGCCACGCGGAGGCTGACGATTTTGTCGGGGCCGCTGACCATGCCGTTTCGGCCCGCGCCTTTCTTGATCTTGTCCACGAACTCCATGCCCGAGACGACCTGGCCCCAGACGGTGTACTGGCCGTCGAGGAAGGGCGCGGGGGCGAAACAGATGAAGAACTGGCTGTCGGCGCTATTCGGGGAGGCGGCGCGGGCCATGCCCACGGTGCCGCGCTCGAACGGAGCCTTGCTGAACTCGGCGGTCAGGTTCTTGCCGGAGCCGCCCATTCCCGTGCCGGTGGGATCGCCGGTCTGGGCCATGAAACCGTCGATGACGCGGTGGAAGACGATGCCGTCGTAAAATTTCATGCGGGCCAGTTCCTTTATCCTGGCCACGTGGGCGGGAGCCAGGTCGGGACGCATTTCAATGACGACCCGGCCGGAGTCGAGGTCGAGGTAGAGGGTGTTTTCCAGGTCTTGGGCCAGAGCGGCGGGGCCGGCCAGCAGCACCAGGAGGGCGCAGATAACAAGAGTTTGCAACAGGTTCTTCATATGGCTCCCGTGGGTTGTCGTTAGGGGTGAAGACGCGGCCGCGAGCCGCGTACAGCAGTGTGTAGCGGCTTTTCCCGTTGAAGGGAAGCGGGGCGGGGCGTTTGCGTCTGCGGATAGGGGGTGGAGTTACTTGGCGCCGAGGCAGCGGGTGATGTAGTCCCGCAGCTCTTCCCTCTGGAGAGGCTTGGCCAGGAACAGGGTGGCTCCGAGCTTGAGCAGATTGGAAATATCGTTGATGCCGACCACGGCGGACATGATGACGATGGGCAGGTCGTGAAACCGCTGGTCGCCTCGCAGGGTCTGGATGAGTTGCCGGCCGTCCATTTCGGGCATCATGATGTCGGTCAGCAGCAGGTCGATGTCGTTGCCCGCCATGAGCGTTTCATAGGCGTGTTTGCCGTGCGGACTGACAAAGGCCGTGTGGCCGAGCTCCTCGACGATCTTTACGGCGAGCTTCCGGGATATGCGGTCGTCTTCGGCAATCAGTATCTTGGCCATGGGCGTCCCCTCCTGTTCACGCGGCGCGCCGACGCGCCAAGCATGTTGGAAAGAAAAATATCAGATACTGCATTTTTTGTCATCGGCGTTAGAAATCGGAAGCCGAATCGACGGGGAATAGCGGGCCGAAATGGGCGGGGGAGGGAAGGTTCGGCCGCGTCCGGAGGCGGGCGCGGCCGGGAAATCAGATCTTCTCGACGTGCATGATGTCGCCGAAGTCACAGGTGATCTTGTACTTGCCGCCATTGGTTTCCACAACGAAGTCATTGCCGGGGAAGAGGGTACAAGCGGGCGCGAACCCGTCATTGACCATGATGTCCTTGGCCTCTCCGTTGGATTCGAATCTGACAGTGGTTCCATCGGCGAGAGTGATCATTTCGCCATGATGTACGTCCACGGGCAAATCAGCTTCGGTAAACGATGACATATTCTCCTCCTGATTGATGGAAAGGAATCCTCCACAACTCGCCTATACACCCTGGAATCTGAAAAGAACAGTCCAAAAGGGTGACGGGGTTTCCGGGACTGGTTTTCGGTGTGCAAGTGATGTAAGGATTATTAAAGGAGATATGCCGGTGAGCTCGACCATTCTTGTCGCCGATGGCGACGCCTCCATACGCGCGCTGATAAAAGATATCCTCGAGGCCCGTGGATACCGGGTGGAAACCGCCTCCAGCGCGGCGTCCGCTGCGGCCCTCATGGCGCGGAGCGGGCCGGACCTGGTGCTGGCCGCCCACGGCGAAGAGGATAACGGCGGCTCGCTGGTGAACGAGGCCGCCGGGCTCAAGCTGGTCACGCCGGTCATTCTGCTCATCTCCGCCACCACCGATAATCCCGGCCGTTTGGCCCGCGACTGCGGGGCTATGGCCTATCTGCAAAAGCCCGTCGTCCGCTCCCAGCTTGAGATGCTGGTGCGTCTAGGGGTGGCCGAGAACGAGCTGCGTTCCGTGGCGATCGAACAGGAGAGGCGGTTGTCGGCCGCCCAGGCGTTCCTCCGTTCCATGCTCAACACGGACGAGGGCGTGATTTTTCTGCTGGACGAAAACGCCTTGGTCCTCGATTGCAGCGGGACAGCGGACAGCCTGCTGGGCTGCGATGTGGCCGAGTGCGCTGGGCAGCCATACCCTTCGCTTTTTCCGGAATCCGTAACCAATCTGCACGAAGGAGCCATCGCTAAGGCGCGGACCACCGGCAAGGCGGCCCGGCTTGAGGAGCACCGCGGCGGCATGGTCCTGGAAACCCGGGTCAGGCCCGTGTTGCAGGGGAGCGTCCTTTCTGGGTTCGTGGTCCAACTTCGGGACATCACCGCCAAACGGCGTACCGAGGTCGGGCTGGCCGAAAGCGAGAAACAGTACCGTAGCGTGTTCGCGGGGGCGTCGGACGCCATCATTCTGGTGGACCGGGAGCGGGGCGTGGTCCTGGAGTGCAACGACGCGGCGGGCCGGGCCCTCGGATACGAGCCGGGCGAAATGCGCGGCATGGCCGTCCAGGGGTTGGTGGCCCATCCCGAGCAGGTGCTGGCGTCCATCGCGCATGGAGGGGAGCGGATATCCTACGATTACCTCAAGCGCAGGAACGGCTCCTCGTTTCCCGTGGAGCTGTCCATGAGCCATTTCACCAATGCTGGAAAGGAAGTGTGCATCCTGTACGCTCAGGACATATCCAGGCGCAAGATCGTCGAGGAGGCGTTGCGCGAGGGCGCAAAGCTCTATCGCGCCGTGGTCGAGGACCAGACCGAACTCATCTGCCGCTACGGCACGGACGGCAGGCTGACCTTCGTCAACAACGCTTTCGAGCGGTTCGTGGGCCAGGACGAGGAGGATGTGCTCGGGCGTAATTTTTTCGCGACCATGGAGGCCATGGACAGCCGGTCCCTTGCCCGGTGGCTGGACGGGTTCGATCCGGCCAGGCCCGTGCTGGACCAGGAAGTGCGGCAGATTCGTTCGGACAAAGAGAAGCGTTGGATTTCCTGGACCCATCGGGCCGTGCTGAACGACCGGAACAATGTCGTGGAGATTCAGGCCGTGGGCCGCGACGTGACCGAGCACAAGGCCGCCGAACGAGCGCTGGTCCGGGCCACCATGGAGAAGGAGCGGTATCGGCTGAATCTGGAGGCGACCTTCTCTTCCATCCCCGACGCCATCCTGGCCGTGGACTCCGACCTGTCGATCATCGCCACCAACAGCGCGGCCAAGACCCTCTTCGGAATCGGGGAGGGGAGGGCCCGCGGGCACAGGCTGGAGGCCGTGGTCGAAGACGAGGGCAACCCTTGCATCCAGGTGCTTCGACAGGTCCTCAAGACCGACAAGCCAGTGCGCGGCTATGAGATCGAAGTGAAGACTCCGGCTCTCGGCGAGCGTATGGTCGAGATCAACTGTTCGCCGCTGGTGGACAGGGAGCACGGGCAATCCGGCGCGGTGCTCGTCGTCCGGGATATTTCGCACATAGCGGACCTGGAAAAGCAGTTGCAGCAGCGGCACGGCTTTCGCGGGATTGTTGGGCGCAGCGGCCCCATGCAGGATATTTACCAGCTACTGGAGCAGCTTTCGTCCCTGGATTCCATTGTGCTTATCCTGGGGGAATCCGGCACCGGCAAGGAGCTGGTCGCGGAAGCCCTGCATTACGGCGGAGTGCGCGCGGGCAAGCCGCTCATCAAGGTCAACTGTTCGGCCCTGTCCGAGAGCCTCCTCGAGAGCGAGCTGTTCGGGCATGTTCGCGGCGCTTTCACCGGCGCGGTCCGGGACAAGGCCGGGCGCATACAGGCGGCCCAGGGCGGAACCCTGTTCCTGGACGAGATCGGCGACATCTCCCCCATGCTCCAACTCAAGCTCCTGAGGTTCCTTGAGAGCCGGGAGTATGAGCGCGTGGGCGAGTCCAGGACCTGCACGGCGGACGTGCGCATCCTCGCCGCCACCAACGTGGACCTGCGCGAATCGGTGCGCCGGGGCCTCTTCCGGGAGGACCTCTATTACCGGCTCAACGTCATGCCGGTGACATTGCCGCCGCTCAGGGACCGGCAGGCGGATATCCCCATGTTGGTGGAGCATTTTCTGGATGCTTTCTCCGAAAATTTCGGCAAGCTTTTCGAAGGGGTGGCCGAGGAGGTCATGGACCTTTTCCTGACCTACTCCTAGCCGGGCAATGTGCGTGAGCTCAAGCACGCCCTGGAGCACGCCTGCATCCTGTCCCCCGGCAAGACCATCGAACTCAAGCATATCCGCAAGGATCTGGTGGATCAGATCAGGGGCTCGGCGCAGGGAATGGTTTCGGCTCCCGAGGGGAGCATCGCGCCGTTATCCTTTTCGGCCAGGCCCGGCCGGGAGGATGTTCTGGCCGTGCTCCGGGAGTGCGGGGGAAACAAGGTGCGTGCTGCTGGCAGGTTGGGCATCCACAGGGCCACCCTGTATCGCAAGCTCAAGGCTTGGGGGGAGGACGTCTGATTCAGTCCGTGTTCGCCCGCCGTGAATTTATAATCACACTAACGTTTTGATCTGATGCATCCAATTCGGCTCCCTGTTATCTTTGGAGCAAGCCTCTGCCAGTGGACCTGCGCGTCGCGGCGGAGAAGGAGCGAAAGGATGCGCAAGGTCAAGACTATCGAGCCTCAGGCCTTTGATGTGGAATTGCAGGGCAGAGGCGTCCCTCTACTGGTCGCTTTCCTGAAACGGAATGAAAGATATTCCGGCCAGGTAGGGGCGCTTGAAGCGACCTGTCGGCAGCGCGGCGGTTCGTTGCGTTGCTTTTTGTACGACGAGGATTATCTGGACATGGCGACCGAACGCTTTTCGGTGAAGGGTACGCCCACCTTCCTGTTGTTTCATGAAGGGCGCGAGGTTGATCGGCTTATCGGAGAGTCCGACGGCGACACCTTGAACGAGTTCATCGGCTTGTCCCTGTCCGGGCTGGACCGGGCGGACAGTCCTTGATTTCAACGCCCATGAAGCTTCAGCGGCCGCCGTCCCCAAAAGGACGGCGGCCGCTGCGGTTTTCGGCTATTCGGCCGGGGCTAGCCCTTGCTGGCGGACAGCGACTTGAAGACGTCTTCCATCCGGTTCAGGGCTTCGTCCAGAAGGTCCATGGGAATGTTCAGCGCGGGTTCGAACCGGATGCACCGCGCGTTGGTGAGGGTTCCGGCCGTGATTACGCCGCGCGCGAACAGGCCCGAGGCCACGTGGTAGCCGATCTCGTCGTCGATGAAGTGCATTCCGACGAGCAAGCCCTTGCCCGTGACCTCCCGCAGGATGCCGGGATACCTTTCGGACAGTTCGTTCAGGCGGTTCTTGACGTATTCGCCTTTCTCGGCGGCCTGGGCAGGCAAGTTCTCCTCGTGCATGACCGTGATGGCCGCCAGGGCCGAGGCGCAGGCGATGGGATTGCCGCCCGTCGTGGTGGTGTGCATGAACGGGTTGGGCTCCATGACCTTCCAGATTTCCGGGGTGGAGAAGAAGCCGGACATGGGCACCACGCCGCCGCCCAGCGCCTTGCCGAAGCACATGATGTCGGGGGCCACGCCCCAGTGATCCACGCCGAATATTTCGCCGGTGCGGCCGAAGCCGGTCTGCACTTCGTCGGCGATCAGCAGCACGCCGTAGCGGTCGCAGACCTCGCGCAGGCCGGGCCAGAATTCATCGGGCGGCACTATGGCCCCGGCTTCGCCCTGAATGGGTTCGGCCACCACGGCGGCGATGTCGTCGCCCACGGCCTGGGCGTAGCGCAATTCGCGCTCCACGGCCTCGACATCGCCGAAGGGCACGTGGCGCACGCCTTCGAGCAGGGGCAGCAACGGCGCGCGGAAGTCGGTCTTGCCCATGAGGGAAAGGGAGCCCAGGGTCTTGCCGTGGAAGCCCTTGAGCATGGCGATGAAACCCTTTTTGCCGGTGTAGAACTTGGCCAGCTTCATGGCGCCTTCCACGGCCTCGGTGCCGGAGTTGGCGAAGAAGCCGTACTGGATGTCGCCGGGAGTCAGCTTGGCGATGACCCGGGCGAGCTTGGCGCGCAGGGGATCGAGCATTTCCTGGGAATACTGGGGCGAGCGGTCGAGCTGGGCCTTGACCGCGCCGACGATCTTCGGGTGGCGGATGCCGTAGCTGTACAGGCCGAATCCGCCGAGGATGTCGATGTATTCACGGTCCAGGGCGTCCTTCAGAATCGACCCCTGCCCCATCCATTCGGTCACGGCGAATTCGCCCGCCTCGGTCACGGATTTGCGGTATTCCAGGAAGCCCTTGTTGATGTAGTCGCGGAAGTTCTCCACGGTTTCCGTGGCGATCCTGCGTCGTTCATCCAGGGAAACCTGGCCTACGGGCTTTGTGATTATATCAATAAATTCAGTAGCTTCTGTAAACGCTTGGTCGATATTTCGGGTCATGATTCCACTCGTGTTTCAGGTAATGCCTCGGGGCGTCTGCCGGGAAGGGGGCGATCAGGCCGCCGGTCCGTCCCTGGGTTCGCCCACCGCCTTGCCATGCACGATGGTTTTGTCGACCCTGATCTCATTGATGGTTTCCGGGGACACCGCGGTCGGATCGGCGCTCAGGATCGCCAGGTCGGCGATCTTGCCCGGTTCGATGCTGCCCCGTTCGGCCTCGTCGAAGGCGCTGTAGGCTGCGTCGATGGTGAACATGCGGATGGCCTGCAAGGGCGTGATGCGCTCTTCCAGGATAGGGTGAAGCACGGCGGTTTGGATGCCGACGAGCGGGCCGTGCGGCGTGACCGGGCAGTCCGAGCCTCCGGTCATTATCACGCCGTTCTTGAGCATGGTCCTATAGGGGTGCAACCTACGGAGGCGGTCCATGCCGAAGCGCTTCTCATAGGTTTCCATGTCGACCAGGTAATGCATGAAGGCGGGCTGCATTCCGGCCAGAATACCCGCCCGGCCCATGCGCTCCACCTGGTCCCAGGTGGGAATTTCGCAGTGCTCGATGCGGTGCCTGTGGTCTTCGCGCGGATAGGCTGCGATGGCTTTCTCCATGGCGGACAGGACCTGCTCGATGGCCCGGTCCGTCTCGCAGTGGACCGCCACCTGAAGCCCGGCCTTGTGGGAGGCCAGGACAAAGGCGTCCATCTCCTCCTGAGTGTAGTTGAGGGTTCCGCAGTTGTCCGGCTGGTCGAGATACGGTTCGAACAGGGCCGCGGTGTAGGCGTTCATGGCTCCGTCGGCGCAGATGCAGCCGCCGATGCGGTCGAGTCCCATGTCCACGGTTTCCTCCACGTCCATGACCTGGTTCCAGAGGACCACGTTTACCGGGAGTTTGTCGCGGTTTTCGAGGACGATGCGGGTGTCGCCGGGGCCGAAGCCGCCGCCTTCGAGGCAGTGCAGGGTGGTGATGCCCTGCTTCAGCGCCGCCTCGCAGGCCTTGCGGAAGCTTTCGAGTTTGACCTCGACCGGCGTGAGGGAGGACACGGCCGGAAAGATGACGTCGGGCGCGCCCGGATCGCGGATCACGCCGGTGGGGTTGCCGTCACGGCCCATGTCCATGCCCGGCAGGTCGACGGGTGGTGCGAGAATATCCAGGGCCATGGAGTTCAGGGCGCACATGTGCCAGGAGGAGTGCACGATCATCGCCGGATTGTCGGGGCAGACTGCGTCCAGTTCCTCCTTTAGTGGCATTCGCTGTTCCTGCAGCGAGGAATCCTGGAGGGTATAGCCGAGGACCCATGCGCCCGGGGCCGTCTTTTCAGCGGTTTCCCGGACCTTTTCAAAGACTGTGTCCAGCGTTTCGGCATCTTGGAAGTCGATGCCGTTCAGGACCTGGCCGGTCAGACCTAGGTGTTGATGGGTGTCGATGAAACCCGGTAGCACGGTTCGGCCAGCGAGGTCGGTGACGGGCCAACCCGCCTTGACCAGGTCCGCCATGTCGGCGTTGGAGCCGACCCGCAGGATACGGCCGTTTTCCACGGCCAGAGCCTCGAACCGGGAGTCCCGGGGGTCCATGGAAATTATATTCCCGTTCAGGAACAACTGACTGTCTTGCATGATGAAATGGAACGGGCGGGAATCTTCCCATCCGTCGTGGTTACGATTAACGGTTGTTTTTTTGTGTCGCCCGGAACCGGGCGCGTGTCCAGTCTTTGTTGCCGCGCTTTCGGCTGACGGCGTCTGATGCGCCCAGGCACAGGGGGCGCGGAGGCGTTTCGTATGGGACATGCGAAGCGGCAGGACCGAATCTGGCGACGTGTTCGCCATCAGTTTACGCTTTTTATTTTAGTTTTCCATTAAAACTATTCGTTTTTTTGCCGATAAGGAATCTGTCGTCCAAAGCGGCGGTGCGAACGGATTTCCGGCAATGCCCGGGTTTGGTTTGTCCGGAAGTCGTTTTGTTGTCGCTTGACATGGGCGGAGATTAATAAAATGTTGCGTTCGTTCAATTTATCAAGCGACGTTGTCGGCAGTTTGCGGAGCTGGAAGGGAAACCTATGGGGAAGATAGGATCCTTTACCAATAATGGACAGTTAGTAACGGCTGGTATATGCTGTCGATCTGTTGCGTTTCAACGTGGGAGAGCTTGTGGGGAAATCGATCATACTGGGCATATGTTTGAGTCTGATGCTGCCGGTATTCGCCCATGCCGGAGATTACGAGATGCTGGCGATCGTCTATCCTCCGTTGGTTTACGCCGAAAACGGTCGGCTGTGGGGGGTGGCGCCGAAGGTCGTTGCCGAGATTCAGAAAATCGTCGGCGATGACAGCCCATTACGCGAGACGCCCTGGTTGCGGGGATACGATCAGGCGCAGAAAATGCCCAAGCAGGGGATGTTCGCCATCGTGCGCATCCCTGAACGCGAGAAGCTGTTCAAGTGGGTAGGTCCGATTTTCGGGGAGGGAGATTATTTTTTCAAGCACAAGGGCGCGGCGTTGCAGGTCCAGACGCTGGACGACGCCCGCAGGGTACCGCGCATAGCCGTGCGCAAGGACGGCTACACCCATCAGACGTTGGCCGCCAGAGGCTTTGATAATCTCGATGTGGGGCCGACCTATGAGTCCAGCTACTTGAAATTGGTGGAGGATCGGGTGGACCTCGTGCTCATGGGCGAGCGTACCTATTATTATATGGTCAAACAGGCCGGGCTGAACCCCGCCGAATTCGAGCGCACGAATTGCAAGCTCGGCGATTCCACGGCCTGGCTTGCCTTTTCTCTGGATGTTCCCGACGAAGCTATTCGGGAATGGCAGAACGCCTTGGACTCCCTCAAGGCCAACGGCGTCTATCAGAGAATAATGGACAGGAATTTCCAGCCATAATCTCTCGATTTCAAATGCAAAAAAGCCCCGCCGCAGTTCCTGCGGCGGGGCTTTTATTTGTCTTGGTGGAGACGAAGAGATTTGAACTCTCGACCCCTGCCTTGCGAAGGCAGTGCTCTCCCAGCTGAGCTACGTCCCCGTTGGAAGAGCGTAGTTACCGCTTTTCCTGATGAAGCTCAAGCATTTTGAGCGAGATTAAAAAACATTGTTTCGAGAATCGTTTCAACGCGGTTGCGGTATGTGTGGTGTTTGCCGATGCATTCCCGCCAGGCGCGGCGCAGGGCCTGCTTTTGCGGGGTTTCCTCGCGGTGCCGGATGACCATATCGTGGATGTCGGCGGGCCGGGAGTAGACGATGGGTTCGACCAGTTCGTTTGGGAAAATGTCCAGGCCGGGGTGGGCGTCCGTCAGCAGGAACCCGCCCGCGCACCAGACGTCGAAGTTGCGTTGGTTGAGCCCTGCGGGGAGCTGCATTCCCGTGACGTTGAGGACGACTCCGGCCGTTCGGTAGATGGCGGGCAGGTGGGCGTAGTAATCCACCGCCGGGCGCGCGTCGGCTTCCGGATTGTCCAATTCCTTCCAGCCGTCGTCGCCGAAGATCACGATGCGGCCCGCCGCATTCAGGCAGTCGCGTTTCCATTTCGATGAGGCGAATTCCGCGCCCGCACCCACGGCCCGTACCCGGTTTCCCGGCCATAACGGTTTGACACCCAGTCTTTCGCGCCACCAGTGGAAGTCGCGCCGGGTCACGCCGTCGCCGGCTCCGGACGCGATCTTGGCGTCATCGGGCACGGTTTCACCGGCGAAGAATTTGTCGCGTCTCGGGAATTGTGATCGGCCCACGAAGACGAGCCGCCCGTCCAGGTCGCGGGCATGTGGCGGGAGCGTCCCGCCCGTCGCGAAGAGGGCCGGTGAAGCCGCCAGGGGCAGGTGTGTCACCCGCCGCGCCCCCGTCTCGATAAGCGGGCCGATGAAGCTGTGGTCGGTAACGAACAGGTCGAGGTCCCGCCACGCTTCGGTCTTGACCGCAGTGAGCAGGTTGAACGGGTTGTCCACCAGCCAGACAGCGACCCTGGCCCCCGCCTCGCGCAGAATGGCCTGGCCCAGGCCGAAGTGATCGAGTCCCTTGAAATTGACGGAAAAGAAAAGATCGGGAACGCCGTCCCGCAGATATTCCGGCAGGACGCTGCCCGGACGCCTGCCCAGGGATTCATGGTCGATACGGACCGTGGTCCAGCCCGATTCGTCGAAAGCCCGGGCCAATTCCTCTATAAGCAGGGCGTTTTCACCAACGGGCAGCCAGACGGTCCGAGCCCGTTTCGGCCGGAAGCGATTCCCGAGACAAAGACGGGCGGTGAGCGGGCCGTAGAAAGACGGGAACGCGTTCTGTGCCGGGAGATATCGGGCCACCCTTGCGTCGGCGGACAATGCCGCCGTGAACGCTTCGGGGGCCAGGGGCCGAAAGTTTGCGGGAACGCGTTCGGACCACCCCTCCACCTGTTCGGCGAAGGCGGGGCTTTCCAGATAGAGGATGTCTTCCTCCTTGGAAAGTCCGAACCATTCCGGTATCTTGTCCGGCTGTGGCCCAAGGCCGATGAAAATAGTCGGTCCCGCGCCGGACCGCCATTCGAAGCGGGCCTTGTCGGCAGGCATGGACTTGAACAAGCCGAGTTCGTCCCGTATGGATATATGTCGGGGTCTGGGCACGTCGTTTACTTGGCTTTTTCGGCGGATTCGGCTACTAAGTCGCTCCACGCCGGATTGACGGAGCGATACCATGAAACAATACCAGGATAAATACTTCAAACGGGCGAAAAAGGAAAACTACGCCGCCCGCTCGGTTTACAAGCTCAAGGAGATGGACAAGCGGTTCCGAATTTTCAAGCGCGGACAGACCGTGCTCGATCTCGGTGCGGCTCCCGGCTCCTGGTCGCAGTTCGCCGGGGAGTGCGTCGGTCCCGAAGGGCGGGTGCTCGGGGTGGATTTGCAGACCACCAAGCACACCTTTGCCGATAACATCACGTTTTTGCAGGCGGACGTGTTTTCGGACTCGCCTGAGCTTCTCGAAGCGATTGAGCCGCTCAAGCCGTTCGATGTCATTATCAGCGACATGGCCCCCAAGACAACCGGAATCAAGTTCGCGGATCAGGCCAACTCTCTGGAGCTGTGCGAGCGGGCCTTCGAGGTCGCGCTCAAGTACCTCAAGAAAGGCGGCAACTTCGCGGTGAAGATTTTCGAGGGCGGTGAGATCAACGACTACAGGGAGATGATCCGTCCTCATTTCGGCAAGATCAAGAATTTCAAACCCTACAGTTCCAGGTCCGAGAGCAAGGAGATATTTATCGTTGCTCTTGGCTTTAAGGGCGTAGACGGGTAAAAACTTCGGGTCGATCGAGTAAACGAGTCGACATCGAGCTATTCAGGAGGAAATATGGCCGGACATAGTAAATGGGCAAATATTCAGCACCGCAAGGGGCGTCAGGACGCCAAGAAGGCGAAATTTTTCACCAAGGCCGCCAAGGATATCATCCTGGCCGCCAAGGCCGGCGGCGGCAACCCCGACGATAACGCGACCCTGCGCCTGGCCATTCAGAAGGCCAAGGCCGTGAACCTGCCCAAAGACAGGATCGAAAACGCCATCAAGAAGGGCACGGGCGAACTGGCCGGCGGCGATCTGGCCGAGATCCTGTACGAGGGATACGGCCCGGGCGGCGTGGCCATGCTCGTTGAGGTCGCCACGGACAACAAGAACCGAACCGTGGCCGAAATTCGTCACGCCTTTTCCAAGCACGGCGGGAACATGGCCGAGAACGGCTCGGTGTCCTATCTGTTCAACCGCAAGGGCGTCATTGTTTTCCTGAAGGATAAGTACACGGAAGACGAGCTCATGGAAGTGGGCCTGGAAGCGGGCGCCGAGGATATTATCGATGACGGCGATTCCTTCACCGTGCATACCGCCCCGGCCGACTTTATGGCCGTGCAGCAGGCCTTTGCCGACGCGGGCATGGAGTACGAATCCGCCGAGTTCAACCAGGTTCCCGAGACTTTCATCCCGGTGGACGCCACCGTGGGCAAGAAGGTCATGAATCTTTTCGACGCGCTGGATGACAACGACGATGCTCTGAACGTCTACATGAACGCCGATCTTCCGGACGACCTGTTCGACGGAGAGGATTAGGCTCATGGCCGAAGGGCTGGTCGTTCTGGGGCTCGACCCCGGCACGCGGGTCACGGGCTACGGCGTTGTCCGGGAACTCTCGGGCAAAGCGGAGCTGGTGGCCACCGGCACCATCCGCACCCCGGTCAAGAAGGACATGGCCACCCGCATGGGGGTCATCTTCGACCAGATCCAGGAGCTTATCCGGCTCCATGGACCGGCGGAAGCCGCCATTGAAAACGTGTTCGTTTCAAAAAACCCCTCGTCGGCCCTCAAACTCGGGCAGGCGAGGGGGGCGTGCATGGCCGCCTGCGCCACCAACAACATCCCCATGGGCGAGTACGAGCCGTCCAAGGTCAAGAAGAACCTGGTCGGCGTGGGCAACGCTCCCAAGTCCCAGGTGGCCTTCATGGTCGCCCATTGTCTCGGGATCAAACGGCCCGATTGGCCCGAGGACGCCTCGGATGCGCTGGCCATCGCCATCTGTCATCTGAACGAGCGGCGTATGCGCCGCATGACCGGCGTCTGATTTTCGGCAAGGCGCGATAAAAGGCCCGCCCGGCATCTGCCGGACGGGCCTTTTCCGTATGCTCGGGGCTACTTCTTATGCGCCTTGCTTTTGCCCTTGTCCTTTCCCTTCGCCTTGCCCGCGGCGGAAGGATGCGCGCCGCACTGCTTGGCGATCTGGCCCCAGCCCATCCCTGAATTACGCATGGCCCGAATTTGGTCGCTGGTTTTGCCGCACTCGAAGGCGAGCTTGTCGACACGGGCGTTGTCGAGGTTGGAGTGGGCCTTGTCGTAGCGCTCGCGGGCCTGTTCCAGGTCCAGTTCAGCGCGGGTCAGCTCCTCGCGGGAAGCGCTTTTCCGATTGCGCAGGGCATCCAGAATTTTCTGGGCACTTGCCACTTCCTCTTCGGAATCCGAAACCTCCTGCACCACCGATTCACCGACCAGGATGGCGAGTTCGTTCCAGGTCAGATCGTCTCCCTGGGCAGTAGTCGGCGAGGGGGCCGCGATCAGCAGACCGGCGGCCATGAAAAGGCAGGCTATCGTTTTCATGGGAACTCCATCGTAACAGGTTGGCTCCGCAAACCGATGGCGGAGAGCGAGATATTTCTCATTGAATATAAAATTACGGCATCGTTTGGTCAAGCCGGATACCCTTTGAATTACGTTCACTATTCGGATAACGTCACGTCAGGAGGATTTCCATGATCGGATTCTTGCAGGGCGAGTTGATTTCGGCCGACGAGAGAGGGCTTCTTCTGCTCACCCCCGGCGGGGTGGGGTATGAAGTGGCCGCGCCCACGTCGGTCCTGGCCGGGCTGCCGAGGCGGGGCGAACAGGTGCGCTTGTTCATCCATACGCAGGTGGCCGAGAAGGCCATCGATCTCTTCGGCTTCCTGACCGCCGACGACCTAGACCTGTTCCGGACGCTCATCTCCATCGACAAGCTCGGTCCCAAGAAGGCCCTGGCCATTTTGTCCATGTTCGATGCGGCGCACCTGCGCGAGATAGCTTTCCGCGAGGATGTGAACACCCTGTCCATGGTGCCGGGTATCGGTCCCAAATCCGCAAAGCAGATTCTCTGGAATCTCAAGGACAAGGTGGACAAGCTCAAGCCCGCCGTTTCCGGAGGAGCGGGCGCGGCGCAGGAGACGAAGGCCCCCCGGAGCGAATATTTGGACGCCCTTGCGGGCCTCAAGGGGTTGGGCTACGGTGAGGACGAGATCAGGCCCATGCTGATCGAAACCTTCGACGAAGAACCCGACCTCGACGCCGCCGGGGCAATCCGTGCGGTGCTCAAGAAAATCAACGCGGCACGCTCATGAGCAAATGCACCCTTCCCGAGGAAAACGTCCGCCCCAGGAAACTCTCCGATTTCATCGGCCAGCAGGACCTGCGCACGAACCTCGACGTATTCATCCGCGCGGCCCGGGAACGCGAACGCTCCCTGGATCACACCCTGTTCTACGGCAATCCCGGCCTGGGCAAGACCACCCTGGCCCGGATCATGGCTTCGGAACTGGGCGTGAACATGGTTTCCACTTCCGGCCCGGTCCTTGAACGGTCCGGCGACCTGGCCGCCATCCTGACCAACCTGGAGCGCGGGGACATCCTGTTCATCGACGAGATTCACCGGATGCCCGCCACGGTCGAAGAGGTCCTCTATCCGGCCATGGAGGATTTCCAGATCGATCTGGTCATCGGCTCCGGTCCGGGCGCGCGCACGGTCAAGCTCGACCTGGAGCCGTTCACCCTGGTTGGGGCCACCACCAGGCTCGGACTCCTGACTTCGCCCTTGCGCGATCGGTTCGGCTGCATTTTCCGCATCGAATTCTACTCCCCGGAGGAGCTGGGCCGCATCGTGGAGCGAAGCGCGGCTATCCTGGGTGTCGAGGTGGAGCCCGAGGGAGCGCTGATTATCGGCCGCAGGGCGCGCGGTACTCCGCGTATCGCCAATCGGCTGCTCCGGCGCGTGCGTGATTACGCCCTGGTTCACGGCACCGGGGTGGTCACTCGCGAGCTTGCCGAGATGTCCCTGGAACGTCTCGACGTGGACCAATACGGCCTGGACAACATGGACCGCAAGATTCTCACGCTCATGGTCGAGCACTTCAACGGAGGCCCGGTCGGGCTGAAGACCATTGCCGCGGCCTGTGCGGAAGAGGTCAGGACCATTGAGGATATTTACGAGCCGTATTTGATTCAATGCGGCTTCCTGAAGCGCACTCCGCGCGGCAGGGTCGCCACGGCCAAGGCGTACCAGCACCTCAAGTTGCGCATGGAAGACGGCCAGTTGCCGTTACGCTAAATAGTACTCGTTCTCAGAAAAAGGTTGTTTCCCAACTTGGTTCTGCTATCATGGAATCCAACTTGAAAAAAATGGAGGTACGAGAAATGGATAAATGGGAATGCCCGTGCGGCTATGTGTATGACCCGGCTGAAGGCGATCCGGAAAACAACATCGCCATCGGGACCAAGTTCGAGGACCTTCCCGACGACTGGGTCTGTCCCCAGTGCGGCGCGGAAAAAGAATATTTCGAAAAACTCTAAAAAAACGGACGGGGCCACTTGCCATACACGCGAATAGGGGTGTATGGTTGAATCAAGTCAAAGGAATGTTTCTAGGCAACGCCAGACAACCTCAAGATTCTTCGAATCGGAAAGTGTTTCAGGGCAACCTCGCTAACAACAACGAATCCTTTGGTTGAGGCCCGTACCCCGGCAACCTCGAAAACAACATTTGAAAAAGGCCCCCGACCAGGGGGCTTTTTTTGTGGCTGAGCAAATGGCTTTTCAAAACGTGCTGCGTTTTGCGTCAGCCCTGCTTTTCCCGGCAACTTAACGTAAGCGTCTACAGCCGTATCATCGTCTTTCATGAAGGTTTCTATTTGGGCGGGCCGCCACAAGGCGGACGGGAAAAAGGGCCTATAGACTCAACTCTCCGCTATCGCGGGTAATGCCGCGGAGCGAAAAAGCCCGCGCCGAAGGCGCTTACAGGGGATGCAAGGGTGCGAGCCCTTGCCCGCCGGAGGCGAAATCACCTGACTATTGCCGCGAAGCGGCTATCATCGCCTGATTTTACTCTTCAGGAAATTCACGGCTATTTCCCCAAAAAAAAGGGAATCGACTCGAAGCTACACCTGCCGCAAGCGGCGAAGGATGATGATGGTGACGCAGGTGACGGCGGTCCAGACGAACACGCCGGTGAGTCCCATCGCCCCGCCCAGGAGCGGGTGCGCGCCGGGGAACATCCACGTCCATATGCCGTAGCCCTGTGCGTTGGCCGCGCCGTGAAGGAATCCGGCCAGGATGGAGGAGCGGTAGTGGAGGGTCATTTCGTTGAGGAACGCGCCGAATGCCAGGCAGATGAGGCACATCATGACGACGCCCTGGATGGGCTGGCCGGGATAGTTGAGTCCGGCCAGAACGAGCGGAGCGTGCCAGACGCCCCAGAGCAGGCCGAGGATGAGATAGGCGCGGACTTTGCCGAGCGGCATGAGTCGGGGCAGGAGAAATCCGCGCCAGCCGAGTTCCTCGCCAAGACCGAAAACGAAGTTGATGAGCGGCCCCAGGAAGATGGACAGGGGGAGCATGATTTTAAGGGCTGCGTCCCTGCCGATGGGCGTGCCGGACAGGGCGGCCAGTTCGTTCAGGTCGGGATCGAAACCGGAAAGACCCGCACCCCAGGTGAGGCCGTACATGGCGGCGTAGGCCAGGGGGATGAGACCGAGGCTCAGGAAGTATGGGCCGACCGAGCCCATGCGCAGGCTCAAGGCCAGGATGAGATCGCGCGGGCCGGTGCGCTCCACAAACATGGCCACGGCCAGCCCGGCCAGTCCGGGAATCCACATGACGCCCATGAGCCACAGGGCGGGCGAGGACCGGCTTACCAGGTCGTCAAAACGCAGCCCGGAGGCGATGAGCGCGCCCTCCGCGCCCCATGTCGCCGCAAAGGTGAGCAGGACGAAGGCCAGGACCGGACCCGGGCGGAACGATGCGGGGGAATCAGACATATTGGGACAACCTTTCGAAATAGAGTTCACGGCAGCGGTTTTCGATTTCGAGCAGCCGGGCAAAGGGCGCGTTGAAATCGTGCTCGCCCGCGGTGAACAGGCCGTGCCCATGGACCAGGGCCGCGCCGTTGGCGGCCATAGCGGGCGGCAGGGTGTGGCACAGCCCGGTCGGCCCCGTGCCGACCTCTCCCGGCACCACTGGCACGCCGTCCACGGTCCGGCATTCCTTGCAGGCGATGTGGCATCGGCCCCGGTTCGGGCAATCGCCGCGATCGCAGTCCATGGACATGATGACCGAAAATTTGGGGTGGCCGTGCAGGATGCAGTCGTAGCGCGAGCGGCGGTAGACGTCCTCATGGGCCGTCAATTCGCTGGAAGCGGTCAGTCCGTTGGTGGACGAACCGTCCAGGGGACACGGATCAATGCAGCCTGCCAACTCGTCCAGGGAACTGCCGGTCTGCGAGATGTGTATGGTGCCGTTCAACAGGTAGGAAATGTTGCCGAAAAATGAATCGACCAAGCCGAATTCCACCACCTTGCGGCCCGCTTCGGCCATGGCGGAGACAACGCTTTCCTCGTCCCGGAAGGGGCCTTGGGCGAGAGACGGCAGGTCCGTGCGCGGTTTCGGCAGGAGCCGAACCACACGGGAGAAGGCTTCAGCGTATTCGCTGTCGAGCTCGTCGCGCCGGGCGCGGTTGAGGTAGTCGGAAAAGAAGAGGACGAAGGTCGAGAAAATTGCGGAGGAGACGGACACGAATCCCTGCTCCGGAGTGACCGTGCCGCAGGCGATGACGCCCTGGCCCGGCAGGACGATGACCTTGCGTCGTTTGAGCCTGTCGGTCATGGCCGGAAGGGCGAGCTCCGGGCACACGGGTATGTCGTGCAGAAAGGTGCGCGTCTCGGTGTCCTCGGGGCGGATGGCTTTCGGATTGCGCGCGGCCAGAAAGTCCAGGATGGTCCGGAACGGCTCCGCGGGACGGACGAAAACCAGCGAGTTGATGGACAGGTTGTCGAACAGGCCGGAGAGAAGGGGAATTTTCGGGTCCTCCCGGTTCCAGGCCAGTTCGGCGTCAAGGCCGCCTATGAGCGGCGCGTCCGGTCCCTGGGCGGGGGCTATCCCTTGGGCGGCGAGCTTGGCCGCGTATTTTTCGCACAGTTTTTTCATTCGTCCAGTCCCAGTCGCAGCAAGGTCTCAGCCGTGGGCTCGCCGTTCTTGTCCAGCCCGCGCACGACGTAATAATTGTGTCGGGCCTGGAGGAACGCATCCCGATCGATGGGGCGGACTTCGATGCCGCCGCCGGGGGTGCCCGGCTCGGTGAAGAATCGCTCGGGCAGATCGTCGTCCGCCGCGCCGAAACCGTTTGCCGCGTTCATGCGCCGTTCGTTGACGGTGATCCGTTCGCCCGTTTCGAGCAGGGACTGGGCCGACCAGTCCTTGCCCGTGACCGCCGTGAGGGCCTTGGCGTATTCCTCAAGCCCTGCGGCCAGGAAAATGAGGCGGCAGGCGTTGATGGAGTCCGCGGCCGCGAGCGTGTCCTCGGCGAGCTTGACGATCCTTGCCTTGCCGCTGAAGGAGAAACGGTCCGTAGCCACGGGCTTGCGAAGAACTTCATGACTGAGGGGAAAGGCCCGTTGGTGGCAGCCGCCCCGGGTGGAAACCGCGTAGGCCAGGGCCAGGCCGTAGCCGCCGCGCGGGTCGTAGGCGGGCAACTCCATGCCCTTGACCGTCATGGCCGTTTCCGGGCGGTGGCATTCCTGGGCGAGGTGGAAGGCCCCCTGGCCCGACTGGCCGCCTTCGGCCATATCGTGCAGGGCGGCGAGAAGCGTCTTGCCGGAGTAGTCCTTGCCGTCGAGTTCCCGCAGGCAGGCCAGAACGGAACCGGCGGAGACCGGATCAAGGCCGAGCCTGCCGCAGAGGTCCACGCCCGCCATGGCCATTTCGAGGTCGTCGTTGCCTATGAGCGCGGTGAAGTGGGCCAGCGCCTCGAAGCCGGGCAGGCTGCGTCCGTCCTGGGCGATCTTGCGGCAATGGATATGGCAACCGAGGCAGCTATGGTCTCGCGGCTCGCACAATTTGGCCAGGGCCGATGCGTTGACCTTTGCGCCGTGGTCGAAATGCGTCTTTTGGAAATTGTCGGTGGGCAGCATCCGGCGGGAGTTCATCAGGTCGAGCAGGGCCGCAGTGCCCCAGCGCGAGAAGCCGTGGCGGCCCATGAGCACCGGCGAGGCCATGGTCAGCCGCACGATGGCCTCGCGGGCTTCGGCAAGCGCGCCGGGGGCGTGGATCGGCACGTCCCGCGTGCCGCGCACGGTCAGGTATTTGAGATTCTTGGCCGCCCATATCAGCCCGAGTCCGCCGCGCACTCCGCCATGGCGGTGGTCGACGGCCACCGAGGCGAGAAGCGAGCCGTTTTCGGCCGCAGGTCCGATGCAGGCCAGGGAGGTGTCCTCGGGGAGTCGTTCCTCCAACGCGTACAGGACCGCGTCCGTATCTTGGCCCCACAGAGAAGTTTCGACCACGCGCACTTCGTCGTCATCGATTTCGATGCCGCAGGGGGTGGAGCCGCGCCCGGTTATGACAAGGCCGTCGTATCCGGCTTTTTTGAGCCGGGTGGGCAAGCCTCCGCCGATGGAGCCGTCGCACACGGCGCCGGTCAGGGGGGAGCGGCTTACTATGGAGCCGCGTCCCGAGGTGGGCGAGTCCGTTCCCGTCAAAGGCCCGGTGAAGAGAAGCAGCGGCAGCTCGGGATCGGAATATTCCCGGTCGGCGAAGGGACGCAGATAGCGTCCGGCCAGCCCCCGGCCGCCGATATATGCGTCGTAGACTTCGGCGTCGGGATGTTCGGCCGTGGCCTTGCCTGTGGTCAGATCGATATGGAGGACCCTGCCGGTCCGGCCCAACTGTTCACCCATGTGGAGGAATCTTTCACGAACAGCCTGAAAAGGCAACCGGTTGCCGTCTTGACGATGCGGGCGAAACGGGTATTCTTCGGGCCGGAGGAATCATGGCCGAGAAGAAGATCGACAAATCCCGCCGCAATTTTCTGTTTGGGGCCGTTCGCCGTCTGAAAAAGGAAGACGAGCAGCCCGTGGCCTCCACCGCCGGGGGCATCGAGGTGGTCAAGGCCGCCAACGGACTGTACGTGGACGAGAAATGGGAAGAGGCGCGCCTCAAGTACAAGGAGTGCCTCGAGCAGGACAAGAACGACGCGGACGTGCGTTACCGTTTGGGTGTCTGTTCCTACCGCCTGGGCATGTACCGCCAGGCCAAGCTGGAATTCGAGCGCGCCCTGCGGATCGACAAGACCTATCAGGACGCTTTTCTCTATCTCGGGCTGACCATGGTTCGGCTGGGGCGGACGGAAAAGGTCCCGGCGCTGTGGTCGCGTTATTTCAATCCGTCCGCAGTGAAGGTCATGCGCGAGCTCAATTTGCAATTGGGGCTCATCGAAACCGGGCAGCCCGACCCGGACGATGAGATAGCCCTGGCAGTGGAAAAGGCCATCGCCGAATCCGGCGACGACGTTGGGTGAGACATCTTTCCTGCGGGCGCGAAAAAGCCCCGGCACCATCTGGTGACGGGGCTTTTTCGCGCCCGCAGGGGCTAGCAGTTGCCCTTGATCTCGTCGTCGCCGGCTTGCTGCGCGATCTTGGCCATCTGGGCGCGGATGTAGTTGGCGGCGACATCGCCGAGGTCTTCGCGGCCCGAGGTCTTCATGCCGTGTTCCCGCAAATCGTCGTCGATCTGCTTCTCCATGCGCGCGGATTCCAGAAACATGATGTAGGCGAGCACCAACGCCGCATTGTTGCCGTCGGAGCCGTCGCACAGCAGCTCGATATTGTTCACGTCCACGGTTTCCAGCAGCCGATCGATGAACATGGTGATCCATTTTTCGTAAAGCTCGTGCATGATGGGCGGGATCAGGCTGGCCACCTGTTCGGAGGCGTTGCCTGCCGTGCCGGTAACGGCCAGAAATTCGTTCAGCGCTTCAAGCCGACGGGTCTCGTCCTGTTCTTCGACCTTGCTGATAATGGTGGCGAAAATATGGGCTCGTATCTGTTTTCTGTTCATGCTCATCGGTCCTTGTCTCCACTTGATGATCGGCCTTGCCGCAGATTCCTTCTGTAGCGCAATGCGTCGGTCCGGGCAAGGGGGCGCGGTTC
The DNA here is from genome assembly GCF_028532725.1 of Desulfovibrio sp. Fe33. NCBI lineage: Bacteria > Pseudomonadati > Thermodesulfobacteriota > Desulfovibrionia > Desulfovibrionales > Desulfovibrionaceae > Desulfovibrio > Desulfovibrio sp. Fe33. The sequence goes on along the minus strand of NZ_JAQKGU010000005.1, from coordinate 116,924 downwards.
GCTCCATTCCTTTGCTGCGGCTTTTGCTTGCTTTTTCGCAACGAAGAACGGAAACTGTGCCGGTTCCCATTACGTCCCGTCCAACCCGCAAGGATGCTTCGCATGGATTCCCTTCTCGTTACTCTCGCGCCCTTTCTCAAGGTGCTTTTCTCCTTTCTGCTCATGCTTGCGGGAATGCGCCTGCGCATCGGGCTGGGGCTGTCCATCCTTCTGGGCGGTGCGGCCATGGGGCTTCTTTTCGGCATGGGCGTCGCGTCCATTGTCGAGACGGGCGTTCTGGCCCTGGCTCAGGAGAAATTTCTGTTTCTGGCGGCCATTGTCGGCCTCATCCTGATTCTCAGCGACGCCATGGAACGGTCGGGCCAGTCCCGACGGCTCATGGAGGCTTTGTCCGGTTTCCTGACGAGTCCGAGGCTCAGGCTCATCTTTTTCCCCGCGCTCATTGGACTGCTGCCCATGCCCGGCGGGGCGGTCTTTTCCGCGCCCATGATAAAGACCGTGTCCGAGGACATGCGCATCACCAATTCGGATCGGGCCGTGCTCAATTATTGGTTCCGGCACATCTGGGAGCTGGTTTGGCCGCTCTACCCCGGCATCATTCTGACCCTGGCCCTGGCCGACATCCAGATCATCGATCTCATTTCCTACACCTGGCCCGGCACCCCCATCATGCTTTTCGCCGGTTGGATATTCTTCCTGCGGCCCGGCGTGCTCGGGAGCCAGGACCTGGCCATCCCCATGCCCGTCACCTCCCGCAGCAAGTCCGCCGCATTCAGGGAAGGGCTGCCGCTGCTCATCGCCATTGTGGGAGCCATCGGGCTGGAGACCTCCATCGCCGCCTTCGCGCCCGCCATCCCATTCGAGTTCGGCGTGGTCGCCGCCCTGGCCGCGGCGGTGGCTTGCGTCATGGTCCAGAATACGCAGCTCGGGCTGGAGTTCTTCCGGCAGGTGCTGACCAAGAAATCCCTCTGGTCCATGGTTTTCGTCATTACCGCCATCTTCGTCTTCAAGGACATTCTCCAGGCCGCGGGCGTGGTCAGCGAGATGGCCCGCGTGGCGGGCGGCAACGCGGCCCTGTTCGCCTCGGCCGCTTTCCTGCCGTTTCTCGTCGGCATGGTGGCGGGCATCAACGTGGCCTTCGTGGGCGCGACCTTTCCTTTGCTGCTCGGCGTGCTCGCCTCCCTCGGTATGCAGGATCAGACTATTCCCTACATCGTGCTGGCCACATTCTGCGGCTTTACGGGCGTGATGATATCGCCCATTCACATTTGCTTCATTCTCACCTGCGAATACTTCCAGTGCGACCTGGGGCGGACCTGGCGCAAGGTTGTGCCTCCGTGTCTCGTCTTCCTCGCATCGGGAGTGGCTCTTTTCTTTCTCTACATCTGATGACCGCCGGTTCATCTTGCCCGGTGCCGGTATTTTGGGTAAACACCAAACTTCGTCAATGTAGGTACCAGCGCTAACCAATTGTTTTCTTTGGGGGACTGTTCATGAGCCCATACGGCCGAATTTTTACAGAGGATATTTTGCGGACCATTTTCCCGCCCGAGCGGACCGAGGCTTTTTTCGAGGCCCTGTTCGGTGACGCCGAAGAGGGAAGCTACGATATTGCCCTGGCCTATGGCGGAGCCGAGGGACAAGTCCTTAATTTCGAACTCAAGCTCGTCCAGCGGCCCGGCAAGTGTCTGGCCTGCAACCTGACCTATGGTTTGCCTCAGGTCTTTTCCCGGCACCCGGTAATCAACGTCAACGGCATCGCCGATGCCGTGGCGCAAGCCGCAGGCGCTCCGTCCGCCGAATGGCAACTCGGCAATACGCGCGAACTCTCCCGCGAACTTCACGTTATCCCCCTGACCATCACCCTCGCCTGACGCCGGGGCGTTGTCGTAGAAACAAACCGGACCGGGGGGCACTCCCGGTCCGGTTTTTTTGTTGAAGATTCGCCTCCGGCGGCCGGAGGCAAAAAAGAAGGGGCTTTCTGCTGAAAGCCCCTTTGAGTCGTGAATGAGGTAGAGTCCGTCAGCCGTCAGCTCATTTTCTTCTGGGCGAATTTAAGCATTTTGACGGCTTCGGCGAAGTCGGGGTTGATCTGAACGGCTTTGTTGGCGGAGCTGGCCATTTTGGCCCATTTGCGCCAGTCGTAGTAGAGTCGGCCCATGTTGTAGTGCAGGTATTCGTCATCGGAGGCCAGGGTGAGCGCCTTGAGGTAATACTTTTCGGCGGTCTCATAGTCTTGCATCTTTCGCAGGACCATGCCGATGCGGTTGTATAGATGGATGGCGTTGGGGTCGTCCTTGAGCGCGTCATCCAGCATGGAGTACGCTTCCTTGTACCGGCCCGCGTTGAGGTAGCGGTCGGCGATGTCCGCCTTGAGCTCCGAATCTCCGCTGAAGGTGCGGACGAGCTGGTCGAAGACCGAGTTGGCCTTATCCCATTCCTGGGCGTCCAGATGTGCCTGTCCTTTCTCCAATTCGGCCCTTTTCTGGGCGTTGAGGGCCTTCAGGTCGCTTTGAACCTCTTCGTTGAGGGCCTTTTGCAACTCTTGCAGGAGCTCGCGCATGGCGTCGAGCAGCGGGCGTTCCTGGCCCGGCTCGTAGCTGATGACCAGGGGGTATATCTTGCGCAGTTCCTTGTCCGAATTGAGCACGTAGGTAACCCGTTTGAGGATCTCTTCGAATTCGTCGCGCTCGTTTTTCATGACCTGATTCTTGAGAAAGAGGATGAGCCCGTCGTGGACCGCCTGAACAGCGGGCATGTATTTGCCCTGTTTCAGGAGGGTGGAGACGGAGTTCAGCTTCTTGCGAGACTTGATCAGATCAGTGGACATGGTTCGTTCCTGGCGGAGGTTGTGGGGCTACAGCCCGGTTCTTTCCCTGACCATATCACGAAACCTCGGGAAGAAATAGCGGCTGTCGTGAGGACCCGGCCCTGCCTCAGGGTGGTGCTGGATGGCCAGGATGGGCTTTTCCTTGTGCCGGAATCCCTCAAGAGTGTTGTCGTTGAGGTTTACGTGGGTCTTTTCCAGGAAATCCAGGCCTTCCACATCCACGCAGAACCCGTGGTTCTGGGAGGATATTTCGATCTTCTCGGTTTGCAGATCCATGACCGGATGGTTGCAGCCGTGGTGGCCGAACTTGAGCTTGAAGGTCGTTCCGCCCATGGCGAGGCCGAGAATCTGGTGGCCGAGGCAGATGCCCGCCACGGGCAGGTCCTCGCAGAGGTCCTTGGCGGCTTCGACTGCGGTGGTGACGGCGGCCGGGTCGCCGGGGCCGTTGGATAGGAACACTGCGTCCGGGCCGAGTTCGCGCACCTGGGCGGCGGTGAAATGGGAGGGCAGGACGATCATGTCGAAGCCCTGTTCCTCGATGAGGCGCAGGATGTTCCACTTGATGCCGAAGTCGTACACGGCGAGCTTGGGCCCGGTGCCTTTCCAGGCGAAATCTTTCAATTCATCGATGAAGACGGGCTTTTTGCCGTCCCATGTGTAGGGCTTTTCGCAGGACACGCGGTCAGCCAGATTGAGGCCTTCCATCTTTTCGATGGACCGGGCTTTCTCGACCAGCTCCGCGGGATCGGCGTCGCCGGTGGCAATGTAGCCGCGCTGTGCGCCGTTCATGCGCAGGTGGCGGGTCAGGGCGCGGGTGTCGATGCCTTCGATGCCCATGACTCCGGCCTGGGTCAGGTACTCGGGCAGGGACATGGAGGAACGCCAGTTGCTGGGCTTCTTGCAGCATTCCTTGACGATGAAGCCCGCCGCCTGGACCTTGTGCGATTCGACGTCCTCGGGATTGACGCCGTAGTTGCCGATGAGCGGATAGGTCATGGTGACCATCTGCCCGGTGTAGGACGGATCGGTCAGGATTTCCTGGTAGCCGGTCATGCCGGTGTTGAAGATGACCTCACCGGAGGCTTCGCCCTGCCCGGTGAAACTCGTTCCCTTGAAAATCGTGCCGTCTTCGAGGGCAAGGATCGCTTTCATCAATGATTCTCCAGAATGGTCTTGACCTTGACGAGGTCTTCGGGCCTGTCCACCCCGTGGCAGGTGTGCCGCGTCTCGGTTACGTAAATATCGATGCCGTCCTCAAGAAGACGGAGTTGCTCCAGTTTTTCCCGGAGCTCCAGCGGACTCGGGTCCAGGCTGCCGAACCGCTCCAACGCTTCCATGCGGAAGGCGTAGAGGCCGATGTGCAGCAAAAAGCCATGCAGCTTTTCGTCACGGTCGAAGGGTACCAGCGAACGCGAGAAATAGAGCGCGCGTCCGTCCCGGGCGCGGACCACCTTGACCCGATCGGGCGAGGCCGCCTCGTCCGGGCCTATGGATGTGGCCAGCGTGGCCACCCGCACCCGGCGGTTTGAGAAGGGCCGTACCAATTCGGTGAGCATGTCCGGCTCCAGGCATGGCTCGTCACCTTGGATGTTAACCACTACCGCGTCGGAGTCAATGGACAGGGTCCTGGCCGCTTCGAGGACGCGGTCCGTACCGCTGCTGTGGTCCGAGCGGGTCATGACCACGGGTACGCCGAGTTCCCGGGCGGCTGCGTGGATGCGCTCGTCATCCGTCGCCAGGGTGACGCTGGTCATCTGGGGACAGGCCGAAGCCCGAGAGTAGACGTGCCAGAACATGGGCTTGCCGTCGATCTCGACCAGCGGCTTGCCCGGGAACCGCGAGGACTCGAACCTTGCGGGGATGATGCCGTGACATTCGGGGAATTCGCTCATTGCTGCTGCGCTGCGTATTTAATCGTTATTGAGGAAATCGGCAACCTGTTTAGCGACCGCTTCCGCGCCGCCCCGGCGATCCCGGATATATTGCCCGGCGGCCGCGGTCACTTTTTCGCGAGGCGGCGTTTCTTCCAGAATCTTTTTCAGCGATTCCAGGGCTTCCCGCCAATCGGCCGCCTCCACCGCCAGGCCGGAATCGATGATCTCGCGGCCCATCCAGGAGAAATTTTTCCAATGAGGACCCGTCACCGGAGTCACGCCGCTGGTCAGGGGCTCGAGAAAATTCTGCCCGCCGAGCGGGGCCAGGGAGCCGCCCACAAAGGCCGCTTTGGCGAGTCCATAGGCCGGAACCAGCTCGCCGAAGGTGTCCCAAAGAATCACGGTGCCGGGTTTCGCCGTTCCGGTCAGGCGGGAGCGCAGGACCCAGTTGAGTCCGGCTCCGTCGATGGCTGCGCGCCACAGGTCCAGGTGGTGCATGTGGCGGGGGAACAGGCCGAGCACCGTGCCCGGACGGGCGGACAGGAGTCCGGCAGCCAGACGGGTGACGGCGTCCAGTTCCTCGCGGCGGACCGAGCCGAATATGACGAAGTCGTCTTCGGCGGCGACAATGTCCTTGAGGGGATTGCTCGCGCGGGTCATGGGGCCGGCGTCGCCCATGCGGTCGAATTTGATGTTGGGCATGACCTCTACCCGGTCGCGGCCGAACAGGGTCCCGAAGCGTCGGGCGTCGGTTTCGGATACGGCCATGATCCGTTCCGGCGCGAGTTCGCGGAACAGGGCGGGCCAGCTCATGTATCCGGCCAGGGACTTGGTGGTCATGCGGCCGTTGGCCAGAAGCACGGGAACGCCGCCGGTCTTGCAGGCGGACAGAAAGCCCGGCCAAATCTCGGTTTCGAGAATGACGGCCAATTCCGGGCGCACCCGGTCGACCATGCGGCGCATGAGGCCCGGATCGTCGAAGGGGAAATACCAGGGCTGCACCGCGAGGCCGGACTTGCGGCCGTTGATCTCGTCCGCCGCCCGGGCCAGGGTCTGGTGCCCTTGGAGGGTATTGGTGGTCACGAGCACGCGCAGGGATGCGGATGCGGGCGGCCTCAGATGCTTGAGAATCTCCCAGGCAAGGTACGCCTCGCCTCCGCTGGCGGCTTGTATCCACAGGTGGGCCGGTGCGGGCAGGCCGCCGTCCAGGGTGCGCTGCTCCCAGCCGTCCTTGAGCCGTCCGTTGAACCTGAGCAGGGGCAGGACGGCCTTCCAGGCCAACCCGTAGGCCCGCAGGCCCATGTTCACGCCGGTTTTTCCCATTTAGCCCCTGCCTTGGAGTCCGAGCCGGATAAGCTCGCCTATCAGTTCGGTGAACGAGTAGCCCACGTGGGCCGCTGCCCTGGGCAGCAGGCTGGTGGGAGTCATGCCGGGCAGGGTGTTGACTTCGAGCAGATAGGTATCCCCATCGGCGGTGGCGATGAAGTCGCCTCGGCTGTAGCCTCTCAGGCCCAGCGCCGAATGCGCGACGAGCATCTGGTCCTGAATGGACTTGGACAGCGCCTCGTCCACGGGAGCCGGACAGATTTCCTCGGCCCCGTCGGCCGCGTACTTGTTTTCGTAGTCGAAGAAGTCGGAACCGTCCCTGGGGGTAATCATGATGAGGGGCAGGGCCTTTTCTCCGAGAATGCCGCAGGTCAGCTCGACGCCGTGGATATAGGTTTCCACCAGCGCGGACTGGCACATGGCGAATACCTTGTCCAATGCCGCCGGGAATTCCTCGGCCGTGCGGACCAGGGACATGCCCAGGGACGAGCCGCCCTTGTCGGGCTTGACGAATACGGGCAGGGGGAGTTTCAGCGGAGTCTCCCGTCCCTGCGTGGGGGTGACGAGCTGCCAGTCCGGTGTCTTGATGCCGTTGGCCTCGAAGACTTCCTTGGCGGCGGCCTTGTTCAAGGCAAGGTAGGAACCGGCGGGACCGGCGCCCTGATAGGGGCAGTCCGCCTTGTCCAGGACGGCCTGGATGAGGCCGTCCTCGCCCGGTTCGCCGTGCAGGTTGATAAAGGCGAAATCAGCGTCTTTGGCTATGTTGAGCAGGTTTCTGAAGTCGTCGGCCGGGTCGAAAAACGTCACTTCATGGCCGAGTTCATCCAGCGCGGTCCGAATCTTCTTTGCTCCGACCAGGGAAACATCCCGTTCGTCAGACCAGCCGCCCGCTATCAAAATCACATGCATTGAGGTCCACCTCGAGTGTGTCGCATATCAGTTGTTCCAATTCCAGGGCCTGCCGCTTGGTTTCGTTTATGCGGTCCTGGAGGTTCATCGGGATTCCGTATCGGATGATCAGGTCCTTGAAGCGGTCTTCGATGGACACCAGCTCGTTGTGGTTCACCCGCTTGTCCGCGTAAAGCACGGCCAGGGGCGTGAAGTAGCGCGCAAGATCCATGTCGAAGGGCCAATAGACGTGATGGCTCACTCCGCAGGCGATGACCGGATTCCCGGTCAGTTCGGCCACCCAGGCCCCGCCGAGCTGGCTGTGATTGCCGCCGTGGCGGATGCAGTATGTCTTGGCCAGGTCGTGGAGCAGGGCCGATGCGCGCACCGTAGGAACGTGCACGTCCATGCCCTTTTCGACGGCCCGTTCGGCGATGCAGGTGGCGACGGCCGCAACCATGCGGCTGTGCTCGGCCACGTTGTCGAGCATGGCGAATTCCTCCCAGTACCGGAAGCACTGCGCGTCGTCCGGGACGAATTGTCCCGGGGCGTGCACGGCGGGCGGCGGCGGGGGAAGGGGCGATCTATACCGACCGGCGGGTCGGAAAGTGTTTTCTTTGGCAGACATGGCATGCGTGCGCGGAGCGCGTCGGGTTGGCCGGGATGCACCAGCGCATCCGATGTCTTCAATCTATCAGCACGGCCGGAAAAAATAAAGCTGGCGGGTACGGGAAAAAACGGACGGCTCACTCCCAGGCTATTCTTTTTCCAGGATTCCAAGGGAAATGCGCGCCATGTAACGGAGTCCTCAGCACGACTTTCCCGGCTGGGCGGGAGAATCCCCGATCGCCGGGCGACAGGAGGTTCCCGTCCCGGAGGGAGAATCCGCATTCCGAAAATTGAGTCGATTTTCATCTATCGTAACCACCGGCCGAATCTCCCGGTTTTTCATTTGCCCATATCTTTCAGAGAGTATATGACTGTCGCTAACCTAAAGAAACCGGTTCATCATTCAGCCTAAAGGATTATGCTTTGAGCTTCGAATTACTTGAAAAATTTCGTGATCCTGACCTGTGCCGGAAAATCCTCGACAAGATGGAATCCGAGCTGGACCGGGAGCTGCGCTTCATGGAGGTTTGCGGCACCCACACTGTAGCCATTTTCCAAAGCGGACTGCGTTCCCTCCTGCCGAAAAAGGTGGTGCATCTGAGCGGCCCGGGCTGCCCGGTCTGCGTCACCCACGAGTCCGAGGTGAACGCCTTCCTTGATCTGGCCGGACGCGACAAGGTCATCATCGCCACCTTCGGCGATCTCATGCGCGTGCCCGGCGACAAGGGCCGCAACCTCAAGAAGGCCATGGCCGACGGCGCGCGGGTTAAGGTCGTCTATTCGCCCTTCGACACCCTCAAGCTGGCCAAGGAGAATCCGGACAGCCTGGTGGTCTTCATCGGCGTGGGCTTCGAAACCACGGCGCCGACCATCGCCGGAACCATGAAGATGGCCCGCCAGCAGGGCATCGGCAATCTGCGGATTCTCTGTTTTCACAAGACCGTGCCCACCGCCCTTGACGCGCTCCTTTCCGACGAGGCCATCAACATCGACGGCTTCATCCTGCCTGGCCACGTCTCGGCCATCATCGGTGTGGAACCCTATCGGTTCATCGCCCGCGATTACGCCAAATCCGCCGTGGTCACCGGGTTCGAGCCCCTGGACATCCTCCAGTCCCTGAACCAGATGATCGAGTGGCGAAACAAGGGCGAGGCGCATGTGTCCAACAACTACACGCGCATCGTCGGCGAGAACGGCAATCCCAAGGCCCTGGAGATCATGTATGAGGTGTTCGAACCCTGCGACGCCCTCTGGCGCGGCCTCGGCCTGATCCCCGGTTCCGGCCTTGAAATACGCTCCGAGTGGGAGCAGTTCGACGCCAAGAAGGAATTCGGCATCGAAATCAAGGAAAGTCCGTCCTTGCCCGGCTGCAAGTGCGGTGACATTCTCAAGGGCGTCAAACAGCCCGATCAATGTCCTCTTTTCGGCAAGGCTTGCACTCCGGCCGATCCGGTCGGCCCGTGCATGGTCTCCACCGAGGGCAGTTGTGCGGCATACTACAAATACAAACTGGATTAGACATGTCTGACAAGGTGTTACTCGATTACGGCAGCGGCGGGCGCGCTTCCCAGCGCCTCATCTCCGAACTCTTTCTCAAGCACCTGGGCAACGACGAACTCGACCGTCTCAATGATGCGGCCGTGCTTTCCCTGTCCGGCAAGGTGGCCATGTCCACTGATTCCTTCACGGTCGACCCGATCTTCTTTCCCGGCGGCGACATAGGTTCGCTCGCCGTGCACGGCACGGTCAACGATGTGGCCATGATGGGCGCGGTCCCGCGTTACATCACCTGCGGCTACATCATCGAGGAAGGCCTGCCCATGGCCGACCTGGAGAGGATCGTGGCCTCCATGGGCGAGGCCGCCCGCAAGGCCGGGGTCAAGGTCGTCACCGGCGACACCAAGGTCGTTCCCAAGGGAGCTTGCGACAAGATATTCATCAACACCACCGGCATCGGCGATGTCATCGCCGACCCTGTTCCCAGTGGAGACGCCGCCCGTCCCGGCGATGCCGTGCTTGTCTCCGGGACCATTGGCGATCATGGGCTGACCGTGCTCGGCACCCGCGAGGGACTCGATTTCGAGGCCAAGGTGCAGTCCGATTCCGCCGCGCTTAACCATCTTTTGGTCAAGCTCGTCAGCGAACTGCCCGAGGTGCACGTCCTGCGTGATCCCACCCGCGGCGGCCTGGCCACTACCCTCAACGAGATCACCAAAAGCTCCAACGTGTGCTGCGAATTGATCGAAAACGATATCCCGGTGCGGCCCGAGGTCAAGGGCGGTTGTTCCATTCTCGGCCTCGATCCCCTTTATTTGGCGAACGAGGGCAAGTTCCTTTGCGTCCTGCCCGAAGAGTACGCCGAAAAGGCCTTGGAAATCATGCGCGCCGACCCCCTGGGCCGGGACGCCCGCCGTATCGGGTCCATGACCGACGCCAACCCCGGCAAAGTCGTGCTCGTCACTCCCCTCGGTGGGAAGCGGCTCCTCGGCATGTTGGAAGGCGAACAACTCCCCCGCATCTGTTAGGCGCTGACGCCCGCAGAATAAACAAAGAGGCCCGGCATCAGCCGGGCCTTTTTGTTTGTTCTGCCTCCGACAGCCAGGAGGAAAGGGGAGCGAGGGCACCCTTTGCAAAGGAAATTACCCCTTCAACTCCCTGAAGACGAAAATCAAGCATTGAAAGCCGCTTCGCGGAAAGAGCCGGATGATTTCGCCTTCCGCGGGCAAGGGTTCCTTTGCATCCCCTGTATGCGCCTTTCGGCGTGGATTTTTCCTTGCTCCACGGCGTCCTGCCGTGAAAGCGGGGAGTTGCCATAAGGGTCCACTTTGTAAAAAAAAGAAGGAAAAATGATCGCGCTCACTCCCCCGCGAAGCGGCGCCAAAAAGTTTGGAAGGGGGAGTCCAGAGGGGGAAACTTTTTCAAAAGTTTCCTCCTCTGGCCGCCGGAGGCTCTTCAAAAACAAGAAAAAGGAGCCCGGCAAACCGAACCCCTTTGTCTTGGAAGTTTATATCAGGCTTGGCCGCTTATCTGCTCCGCGTCTTGCGGTCCTCGATGAGCGCGGCTGCGCGCCGGGCGAGCTGGGTGATTTCGGGTTTCGAGATTTGGTCGTCCGCGCCTACGGTTTCACCTCGGTGGCGGAGCTTGTCGGTGATGAGCGATGAGAAGAGAATGACCGGCAGGCTGCGCAGGACCGGGTCCTCCTTGACGCGCCTGCACAGATGGTGGCCGTCCATCATGGGCATTTCGATGTCCGAGACCAGGACCTGGACATAATCAGTGATGGGCCGGTCCTCTTCCAGGGCGCGTTTCTTGATTTCCAGCAGCCGGTCCCAGCATTCCCGGCCGTTGGTGGTTTTTTCCACCTGAAATCCGGCCTGGCCGAGCATGTCGCGGATCATTTCGCGGATGAGCGGGGAATCGTCGGCGATGAGGGCTTTGTATCCGGAGAAGCCGTCGAGGACGAAGTTGTCGTCGAACCGGAGGCGCATGGCCGGGTTGAGCTCCGAGACGATGCGTTCCAGGTCGAGGATGAAGACGATGCGGTCTTCGAATTTGACCACGCCGGTGATGGAGTCCGAGGACAGGGCGGACACGTATTTGTTGGGCGCTTCCACATCCTCCCAGGAGATGCGGTGGATGCGGGTCACGCCTGAGACCATGAAGGCCGAAGTGACTTGGTTGAATTCGGTGACGATGACCTTGGGCGGCTCGTTTTCCACCCGTTTTTTCTTGAGCCAGATGGACAGATCGAGCAGGGGGATGATCCGTGAGCGGAGGTTGAAGGCGCCGAGCACGGACGAGTGGGAAACCTCGGGCATCTCCGTGACCTTGGGCATCCGGATGATCTCCAGCACCTTGGCCACGTTGACGCCGTAGTATCCTTTGCGGCTGGGTTTGTGCCCGTTTCCGTTCGCCTGGTCTTCCTGGTTGGCCTCGGTTTCGGCGGATTCCTTGGGTTCCTCTTCAAGGTAGAATTCGACGATTTCCAGCTCGTTGGTGCCCGCTTCGAGCAGAATGTCAGTGGACTGGGTGGCCATGATGATATCGTTTCCTTGTCAAGGGTATGAAATGATTAAGGCAACAGAAGTGTGTGTAAACGCTATCGGCAAATTTCGTCAACAGGGGGCCAGTCGGTTTCGGGGTCGGCCGGTTCCAGGTCCCGGATGACCTCGGCCGCCCGTTCCAGATCTTCCCAGGTCTCGCATTGGAGCAGGGAGGCGCGCAGGGACCGGATTCCCCGGAGCCCCTTGGCGTAGCGGGGAACGATGGAGCGGATTTTGCGGAAGGAGCGCGTGTCGCCTTCGAAGAGCCGGGTCAGGCGAATGTGTTCGCAGACGATGTCCGCCAGAAACGCGCCGTCGCGCACGGGCAGGGGGGAGCCGGCGCGGATGGCGGCGTAGCGGGCGAAGATGGAGGGATCGAAGAGGGCTCCCCGGGCGAACATGATGGCGTCGATGCCGGTTTCTTTAATGCAGCGCGCGCCTTCTTCGGCGGAGAACAGATCGCCGGACCCGATGACCGGGATGGAGACGGCCTTTTTGAGCTCGGCCAGTTTTGCCCAGTTGGCCTGGCCTGCGAACATTTGTTTGCCGTAGCGCGGGTGGAGCGTGACCCAGTCGACGCCGACGTCTTCAAGTCTGCGGGCAAGGTCGAGGAAGACTTCCTCGCCTTTGTTGAAGCCCAGGCGGAACTTGACGCCCACGCGGCCGCCCTCGGGGTGCTCGGCGGCCTTGGCCACCATGATGGAGGCCAATTCGACCAGTTTGTCGAGATCCTCCATGAGTTGCACGCCGGAGCCGGACTTGAGGACCTTGCGCACCGGGCAGCCCGCGTTGAGGTCGAAATTGCGGTATCCCATGCCGATTAGTTTTTCCATGACCGGGGGGAAATACTGCGCCTCGGAGCCGAAGAGCTGGAGGACCATGGGGTCGTCTTCGGGACAGGTGGCGATAAGACGCCGTGTGCCGGAGTTCTTGAAGGCCATGCCTTTGACGGAGACCATTTCGGAACAGGCCACGGCACATCCGTATTTGCGCACGAGCATACGGAAGGGCAGATCGGAGTAGCCCGCAAGGGGGGCCAGCCACGGGGAGTCGGGGGTGATGGAAAAGCGGTTCATGACGGGATGCAAATACGGGTTGGATGTGCCCGAGTCAAAGGAAAAGGGACTTGCGCCGGGATAACTCAATAATAGCGTTCGTAGAGCTCCTGGAACCGGCCGGAGCTGATCAGGGCGTTCAGGGCTGCTTGCCACTTGCGGACGGTGGTGTCGTCGATATCCGGTGAAAAGGCGATGTACCCCGCGGACTGGAGCAGCGGTTCGGACACGCGGCTAATGTCGGAGGCAGGGAGTTTCGTTTGCCGGAGTTTGCGCAGCAGCGTCTCTTCGGAAGAGACGGCCAGTGTGACGGCCCCCTCTTTGAGCATGGCGAAGCATTGAAGATAGGTGCGTGCTGGAACGATGTTCGTGAAGCCGAGTTCCAGCAGGGTGGCGTGGTGCTGGCTTCCGTCCACGGTGCAGATGCCCGGGACCTGTTTGGCCTCGGCGAGCCCGCCGATGGGACCGCTGCTGCGGAGGCCGTACAGGTAGTCGATTTCCCGTTGGAGAGGACCTACCCATTTGAACCGCGCTTCGCGCTGTGGCGTCCGGTAGACGTTGAAGAATACGGTGTCCGGCCGGGAGGAGAGGGCCTGCATTCCCTGGGCGAAGGACACCTCCCGGATGCGGCCCTTGTTGCCTATGGCGAGCATGATCTCCCGGACCACTTCAAGGTTGAACGCGCGTTTGCCCGAGTGCTCTATGCCGCGAAGTTCCCAGTTCTCCTGGTCCACGTAGGCTTGCCCGGCCAGGTCGTGAGTCATCACGACAAGGTTGGCGCTTTGCGCTGGGCAGGGAACAAGCACAGCTAATGCTATGAGGAGGAGGGCTGCTAATCTCATGGTCGCGTCGCGGGTTGTGAGTTGTCTACAGGCTAATATACTATACCATTTGCATTCGTAGGGCTATTAGTAAACACGAATATGGGCGCTGGCGGTGGCTGGAAGGGGATCGAAACGGGCTCGTTCAGAAAGAATTTGAAAAAAAAGCAACCACAGGGTTGACAAACTACCGCTTTTCTAATTAAACCGGCCCGTCTTCGAGCGGAAGACGACGCTTCCCGGACAGCGGGAAAAAAGGTCGTTGAAAACTCTTGATTTTTGACATGGCGGCGTATATAGACTTCGTTCCCGGTTGGCTGGCGTAGCTCAATTGGTAGAGCAGCTGATTTGTAATCAGCCGGTTGCGGGTTCAAGTCCCATCGCCAGCTCCAGTAAGATAAAATGGTGGGGTTCCCGAGTGGCCAAAGGGAACAGACTGTAAATCTGTCGGCATTCGCCTTCGGAGGTTCAAATCCTCCCCCCACCACCACTTTTTTTCGAGTCACACTGTAGGAGGCGGCTTCAGGAGCTGCTGATGGACTACAGAGAGTGAGCGGGAATAGCTCAATTGGCTAGAGCATCAGCCTTCCAAGCTGAGGGTTGCGGGTTCGAGTCCCGTTTCCCGCTCCACTAAGCCTTCTCTCTCTTAATCCATCATTACAACAGTGAGTGGCTTTGCTCACGTAGCTCAGTCGGTAGAGCACATCCTTGGTAAGGATGAGGTCACCGGTTCAATTCCGGTCGTGAGCTCCAGAACGTTTTTTTGTTTTAGCGCTGTCAACAAGTATTTAGAAAATAGAAACCTACACAACTTTATTGATCCAGGGGGTTACTGAAATGGGTAAAGCTAAATTTGAACGTAGCAAGCCTCACGTCAACATCGGCACCATCGGTCACATCGACCATGGTAAGACCACGCTGACCGCTGCTATCACCAAGCTGGCCGCCATGGCCGGTCATGGCGAGTTCATTGCCTTCGACGAGATCGACAAGGCTCCTGAAGAAAAAGAGCGCGGCATCACCATCGCCACTTCCCACGTTGAGTACGAGACCGAAAAGCGTCACTATGCTCACGTGGACTGCCCCGGTCACGCCGACTACATCAAGAACATGATCACTGGCGCCGCCCAGATGGATGGCGCTATTCTGGTTTGCGCCGCCACCGACGGTCCCATGCCCCAGACTCGTGAGCACATCCTGCTCGCCCGTCAGGTCGGCGTGCCCGCCATGGTCGTCTTCATGAACAAGTGCGACATGGTCGACGACGAAGAGCTGCTGGAACTGGTCGAGCTCGAAATTCGCGAGCTGCTGTCCAAGTACGACTTCCCCGGCGACGACGTTCCGGTCATCCAGGGTTCCGCCCTGAAGGCCCTGGAATGCGAGTCCGTCGACGATCCTGCCGCCAAGCCGATCTTTGATCTGCTGGCCGCCTGCGACGAGTATATCCCCGAACCGGAGCGCGACATCGACATGCCGTTCCTGATGCCCGTTGAGGACGTCTTCTCCATCTCCGGCCGTGGTACCGTTATCACCGGTCGTGTGGAGCGCGGTGTCGTCAAGGTCGGCGACGAAATCGAAATCATCGGCATCAAGCCCACCATCAAGACCACCTGCACCGGTGTCGAGATGTTCCGCAAGCTGCTCGACCAGGGCCAGGCCGGTGACAACGTCGGTCTGCTGATCCGTGGCGTGAAGCGCGAGGAAGTGGAACGCGGCCAGGTTGCTGCCAAGCCCGGTTCCATCACCCCGCACACCAAGTTCAAGGCCGAAGTCTACGTCCTGTCCAAGGATGAAGGCGGCCGCCACACCCCGTTCTTCTCCGGCTACCGTCCGCAGTTCTACTTCCGTACGACCGACGTCACCGGCGTCGTCACCCTGGAAGAGGGCGTCGAAATGGTCATGCCCGGCGATAATGCCACCTTCAATGTTGAGATGATCGCCCCCATCGCCATGGAAGTCGGTCTGCGCTTCGCCATCCGCGAAGGCGGCCGCACCGTCGGTGCCGGTGTCGTCACCGAGATCACGGAGTAATCATGCGAGTCAACATTCAGCTGCAATGCACCGAGTGCAAGCGTAAGAATTACGCTACGCAGAAGAACAAGAAGAATACTACCGGACGTCTGGAAGTGTCCAAGTATTGTCCCTGGGACAAGAAGCACACTCTCCACAAAGAGTCCAAGTAGATTCGATAGAGCAGGGGCATAGTTCCAACGGCTAGAACGCCGGTCTCCAAAACCGGATGTTGGGGGTTCGAATCCCTCTGCCCCTGCCAACTAAGTCTTTGAAAGCGGTGCGGGGTCTTGCTCGTAAAACGGCAGGGCCCCGCCACATGCTCAATAATTTGGGATAAAGAGATATGGCCAAGAAGAAAGGCAAGAAGGTCGCTGAAAAGCCGACCGCACAGTCCCAGGCAGCCGGTCTGAAGGACAAGCTCACTGAACTCAAGGAGTTCTTTGAGGAGTCCAAAGTCGAGATCAAAAAGGTAGTCTGGCCGACCCGCAAGGAGACCGTCGCCACGTGCATCGCCGTGTTGGTCGTTTCCGTGGTCATCGCTCTCTACCTGGGCGTTGTGGATTTGGCGCTCTCCAAGATCGTCGAGGCCATCCTCTCCTAGGACCAAAGCTACTTGCAAAGGCTGGAACGCAACATGGATGCCATAATGGAACACGCAGCGCCTCGTGCACGCTGGTACATAGTTCACACCTACTCGGGTTTCGAGCAGCGTGTGGAACAGACCGTGCGTGAAATGATGCGCACCGGACAGGACAAGGGCCTTATTGAAGAAGTCGTTATGCCCACCGAAAAGATCGTCGAGATGGTCAAGGGTGAGCGGAAGACTTCGACCCGAAAGTTCTATCCGGGATACATCATGATCAAGATGATCCTGACCGACGATTCCTGGCATCTCATCCAGTCCATTCCGCGCGTGACGGGATTCGTAGGCGGCAAGAACCGCCCGGCCCCCATGCGCGATAGCGAGGCGGAGAACATCCTCAACATGATGGAGAGCCGCCAGGAAAAGCCCCGTCCCAAGTTCAACTTCGAACGCGGCGACGAGGTTCGGGTCATCGACGGCCCGTTTTCCGGGTTCAACGGTGTTGTGGAAGAAGTCAATTACGACAAGGGCAAGCTCAAAGTATCCGTCTCTATCTTCGGGCGTCAGACTCCTGTGGAGCTTGATTTTGTCCAGGTGGACAAGGGATAGCCCGGATTGTCGCTAACAGCGAAATTTCTCATCGAGGAATACAATGGCTAAGAAAGAATTAGGAAAGATCAAACTGCAGATTCCCGCTGGCAGTGCGAACCCTTCTCCGCCGGTTGGTCCGGCCCTGGGTCAGCACGGCGTGAACATCATGGAGTTCTGCAAGGCGTTTAACGCCAGAACGCAGGACCAGAAGGGTCTGATAATCCCGGTTGTCATCACCGTGTACGCGGACCGTTCCTTTGATTTCATCACCAAGACCCCTCCGGCTGCAGTGCTTCTGCTGAAGGCCGCCAAGCTTGAGAAGGGCTCCGGTGAACCGAACAAGGTCAAGGTCGGCAAGGTCACCAAGGCGCAGATCAAAGAGATCGCCGAGTTGAAGATGGCTGATTTGAACGCCAATGACATCGAGCACGCCATGCTTCAGATTGAGGGCACTGCCCGCAGCATGGGCCTCGAAGTCAAGGCCTAGTGAGGTGGAGAAGTATGCCTAAGCATGGAAAAAAATACCGCAACGCCGTGGGTGATCGCGACACCGCTGTGCGCGTCGATGTGGAAGAGGGCGTGAAGGCCGCTGTGGCCGCCGCCTACGCCAAGTTCGACGAGACCGTGGATGTGGCCATCAACCTGGGCGTCGATCCGAAATACTCCGATCAGATGATCCGCGGCGCCGTCAGCCTGCCCAACGGACTGGGCAAGGACATCCGCGTCGCCGTCTTCTGCCGGGGCGAAAAGGAAAACGAGGCCAAGGAAGCCGGTGCCGATTTCTACGGTTCCGACGATCTGGTCGAGAAGATCCAGTCCGGCTGGCTCGATTTCGACAAGGCCGTGGCGACCCCCGACATGATGGCCGTTGTCGGCAAGATCGGCCGCGTGCTCGGTCCCCGTGGGCTGATGCCCAACGCCAAGACCGGCACCGTGACCATGGATGTGGCCAAGGCCGTGTCCGAACTCAAGGCCGGTAAGGTCGAGTTCAAGGTCGACAAGGCCGGCGTGCTGCACGCCCCCATCGGTAAGGTCTCCTTCGGCCCCGAGAAGCTTCTCGAGAACCTCAAGGCTCTGCTGGATACCGTCATGCGCCTCAAGCCCTCCTCCGCGAAGGGCACCTACATGAAAGCGCTGGCTGTTTCGTCCACCATGGGCCCGGGTGTCAAGATCGACCCCCTGACGGTTCGCAAGTTTCTCGAAGCCTAATTAACCCAAGGAATGCCGGACCCCTTCGGGGGTCCAGTAGATAATCGCACGGAAGGTTGAGTCAGAGAAGGCAGGTGGGGCTGTGTCCCCTTAAAATCCTGCTCAGACAACGCTTTGACCTGCTTTCCGGGCCTAAGACGAGGAGTGGTAGATGAACAGGCAAGAAAAAGCCCAGATCATCGAGCAGCTGCACGAAAAAGCTTCGCGCGCCAGCATCGCCGTCGTCACCGACTTCAAGGGCATGACCGTTGAGGAAATGACCCAGTTGCGCTCCAAGTGCTACGAAGTCGGCGTCGATTACCAAGTCGTCAAGAATACCCTGGCCCGGTTGGCTCTCAATGACACCGATCATGGTGTATTGAGCGAACACCTTAAAGAGAACTGCGCCATTGCGCTCGGGTACGATGATCCCATCGCCCTGGCAAAGGCGCTGTCCGATTACGCCAAGACGAACAAAAAGTTCGCCATGCGTTTCGGCACTCTCGAAGGCCAATTTCTTGACAGCGACGCCGTGAAGGAACTCGCCAAGATGCCCAGCAAGCCTGAGCTCTTGAGTTCCCTCCTCGGCACGATGCAGGCCGTACCTCGCAATTTCGTCTGTCTGTTCGCCAACATCGAGCGCAAGTTCCTGTATGCCTTGACCGCCATCAAGGAACAGAAGGAAGCCGCGTAAAACCAAGGTTCAAAGCGAATCAATTTCAAGGAGATTCATCATGGCTGATATCACCAAAGAGCAGGTTGTCGAATTCATCGGCAACATGACCGTTCTGGAACTTTCCGAATTCATCAAGGAACTCGAAGACGTGTTCGGCGTCGAGGCTGCCGCTCCGGCTGCCGCCGTGATCGCCGCTCCGGCCGCCGGTGGCGAAGCCGCCGCCGAGGAAGAGAAGACCGAGTTTGACGTCGTCCTGACCTCCGCCGGCAGCAACAAGATTGCCGTCATCAAGGCCGTCCGCGCCCTGACCGGTCTGGGCCTGAAGGAAGCCAAGGCTTTGGTTGACGAAGCTCCGAAGGCCCTGAAGGAAGGCGTCTCCAAGGATGAGGCCGACGACGCTGCCAAGCAGCTTCAGGAAGCCGGCGCCGAAGTTGAAGTCAAGTAACTTCAACGCCTTAAGCTAACATAGCGAAGAGCGCTCGCCCTCTTGAAAAGGGCGTTGCGCTCTTTGCTCTGTATGTATATATAATCGTTTAATCGCCTTTCGACATTGGGTTTCAGCGCTGTATGATGCGAATCTGCTCCTCGTCGGTGCGCCGGGTTTTTGGTTCCGGCTGCAGCTTATCTACCCAATTTCCGCATCGGTCTTTCTAACAGGCCGTTGCGCCAGACAGAGGGTAAGGGCTCCCCGCCCCGCGCCCCAACCATCAACCGCTCATGCATGAGGGTACAATGGGTCAACTGAGAAAAAAATTCGGCAAAATCGTCAACACGCTCCCCATCCCGCATCTGCTGGAGCTCCAGGTGGATTCGTACAATCGTTTCCTCCAGGCAGAGACCCCGCCGGCCAGCCGGGGCGACTTCGGGCTTGAGGGCGTGTTCAGGTCCGTTTTTCCCATTGAAGATTTCAACAAGACCGCTAGCCTTGATTTCGTGTCCTATGAAATCGGCGAACCAAAATACGACGTCGATGAGTGCATCTCCAAGGGTTTGACCTTTGAGACGCCCATCCGTATCACCGTCCGTCTCGTAGTTTTTGACGTGGATGAAGAGACCGACAACCGCACGATTCGCGACATCAAGGAACAGGACATATACTTCGGCACGCTTCCGCTGATGACAGAGAAGGGCACCTATGTCATCAACGGCACCGAGCGCGTCATCGTCAACCAGCTGCAGCGCTCCCCGGGCATCATCTTTGAACATGACTCGGGCAAGTCGCACTCCAGCCGCAAGGTCCTTTATTCGAGCCGCATCATTCCCATGCGCGGCTCCTGGCTCGACTTCGATTTCGACCACAAGGATATTCTGTACGTCCGCATCGACCGCCGCCGCAAGATGCCCGTGACCATTCTGCTGAAGGCCATGGGGCTCTCCCGCGCGGATATTCTCGACTACTTCTACGATGTCGAATCCTACACCTTGCTGAAGAACAAGGTCATGCGCACGGTTGTGGCCGAGCAGTATCGCAAGGAAGTCGCCTATACCGACGTCGAAGTGGACGGCAAAGTCCTCCTTAAAAAGGGCGTCGATATCACCAGGGGCGCCTGGAAGAAGCTCGTGCGCCACGAAGTGAAGACCATCGAGGTCGATCCCACTTCCCTGGTAGGCCTGTTCCTGGCCCGCGACATCGTGGACAAGAACGGCGAGGTCATCGCCGAGGCCGCCGAAGAAGTGACTCAGGATCTCGTCGATCGCCTTCGCGACGCCAAGATCAAGGATCTTGAAGTCCTGCATACGCACGGCATGGAGGTTTCCTCTTCCCTGCGCGACACCCTGCTGCTCGACAAGACCACGGACATGGAGTCCGCGCAGATCGAGATTTACCGCAGGTTGCGTCCGAGCTCGCCGCCGACTCCCGAGATTGCCGCCAGCTTCTTCGAGAACCTGTTCCGGTCTTCCGATTATTACGATCTCTCCAGCGTGGGCCGCTACAAGCTCAATGCCCGCCTGAACCAGGAAGTGGACCTTTCCATCCGCACCCTGACCAACGAGGACATTCTCCTCGCGGTCAAGGAACTGATGCGCCTCAAGGACTCCCACGGCCCGGCCGACGACATCGACCATCTGGGCAACCGCCGCGTTCGTCCCGTGGGCGAACTGGTGGAAAACCAGTACCGCATCGGCCTCGTCCGCATGGAGCGCGCCATCAAGGAGCGCATGTCCCTGCAGGAAGTGGCCACCCTGATGCCCCATGATCTGATCAACCCCAAGCCGGTTGCCGCCGTGCTCAAGGAGTTCTTCGGAACTTCCCAGCTCAGCCAGTTCATGGACCAGACCAACCCGCTTTCCGAGGTTACTCACAAGCGCCGCCTGTCGGCCTTGGGACCCGGCGGCCTGACCCGCGAGCGTGCGGGCTTCGAAGTGCGCGACGTGCACACTTCGCACTACGGCCGTATCTGCCCCATTGAGACCCCGGAAGGCCCGAACATCGGTCTGATCGTCTCCCTGACCACCTACGCCAAGGTCAACGACTACGGTTTCATCGAGACTCCGTACCGCAAAGTGGTAGACAAGAAGATCACTAACGAAGTCAACTACATGGACGCCTCCAAAGAGGCCAAGGAAGTTGTGGCTCAGGCCAACGCTCCCCTGGACAAGAACGGCGTCTTCCTCAACGCCCGCGTCAATGCGCGTCTGGCTGGCGATGTTCAGCTGACCGCGGCCGAGGACGTTACCTGCATGGACATCAGCCCGAGCCAGACGGTTTCCATCTCGGCCGCGCTGATTCCCTTCCTGGAGCACGATGACGCCAACCGCGCGCTCATGGGTTCCAACATGATGCGTCAGGCCGTGCCCCTTCTCCAGGCCGAGGAGCCGCTTGTCGGCACCGACATGGAAGGCCCGGTCGCGCGCGACTCCGGGGCCTGCGTATTGGCCCAGGAAGACGGCATCATCCACTACGTGGACGCCGAACGCATCATCATCAATTACGACAACGGCTTGTACCCCAACACCGGCGGTTCCAAGCATTACGAGCTGCAGAAGTGGCACAAGTCCAACCAGAACTCCTGCTTCGGCCAGACGCCTCGCGTCCAGGTCGGGCAGCGGGTCAAGAAGGGCGATGTCCTGGCTGACGGTCCGGGCATCGACCACGGCGAGCTTGCCCTCGGCAAGAACCTGCTGGTTGCCTTCATGCCCTGGTGCGGCTTCAACTACGAAGACTCCGTTCTTATCTCCGAGCGTATGGTGAAGGAGGATGTCTATACCTCCATCCACATCGAGGAGTTCGAACTGGTTGCTCGCGACACCAAACTCGGACCCGAGGAAATTACTCGAGACATCTCCAACGTTTCCGAAGAGATGCTCCGTAACCTCGACGAATGCGGCATCATCCGCATCGGCGCCCGGATCAAACCGGACGACATCATGGTCGGCAAGATCACGCCCAAGGGCGAGACTCAGCTTACCCCCGAGGAAAAGCTGCTTCGCGCCATCTTCGGCGACAAGGCCCGCGACGTGAAAAACACGTCCCTGAAGGTTCCGCCGGGAATCGCAGGCACCATCGTCGACGTGAAGGTCTTCAACCGCCGTTCCGGCGAGAAGGATGACCGCACCAAGGCTATCGAGGACGCCGAACTGGCCGCCTTCGACGTCAAGGAGCAGAAGCACGTCGCCGCTTTGACCGACGCCATTCGCGAGAAGGTCTGGACCGTGCTCGAGGGCGCGACGCTGAAGAAGGATCTCGCCGGTCCCAAGAAGGCTACTCTGGGCAAGACCGGGGAGATTATCGATCGCGAGTCCGTGGATTCCGTTCCGGTCAAGAAGCTCATCGGCCTGTTCGACCGCGAGGTCAACGACCAGCTCAAGCTGATCGTGGCCGACTACGAACAGCAGATCGCCTTCATCAAGAACATCTATGATGTGAAGCGCGAGAAAGTGACCGAGGGCGATGATCTGCCTCCGGGCGTCATCAAGATGGTCAAGGTCTACGTCGCCGTTAAGCGTAAGCTTTCCGTGGGCGACAAGATGGCCGGCCGTCACGGCAACAAGGGTGTCGTGTCCTGCATCCTGCCCGAAGAGGACATGCCGTTCTTCGAGGACGGTACTCCCATGGACATCGTTCTGAACCCCCTGGGCGTTCCTTCCCGTATGAACATCGGGCAGATCATGGAAACGCACCTGGGTATGGCCGGACGTAAGCTCGGCCAGCAGGTCCAGGCGATGCTTGAGGAGAGCGAGAACTCCATTGCCTCCATCCGCAAGGAGGTCAAGGCGATCCTTGACACCGGCGACATGGACGAGTTGATCGACTCCATGTCCGACGAGGAGTTCGTGGACGCGGTCAAGAAGCTCAAGAACGGCATCGTCGCGAAGACCCCGGTCTTCGACGGAGCCGAGGAAGAGGGCATCTGGGGCTGGCTGGAAAAGGCCGGTCTCGCTTCGGACGGCAAGTTCATCCTGTATGACGGCCGTACCGGCGAACCGTTCCACAACCGGGTCACGGTGGGCATCATGTACTACCTCAAGCTGCACCACCTGGTTGATGAGAAGATTCACGCCCGCTCCACCGGTCCTTACTCCCTGGTTACGCAACAGCCCCTGGGCGGTAAGGCTCAGTTCGGCGGCCAGCGCTTGGGTGAGATGGAAGTCTGGGCCCTCGAGGCCTATGGCGCCGCCTATCTTCTGCAGGAATTCCTGACCGTCAAATCCGATGACGTGCAGGGCCGCGTGAAGATGTACGAGAAGATCGTCAAGGGCGACAACTTCCTGGAAGCCGGTCTGCCGGAATCCTTCAACGTCCTGGTCAAGGAACTCATGTCGCTGGGTCTTGATGTGACCCTGCACTACGAGGACCGCAAGCGTCCCGGTCAGCCGCAGCAGCCCGTAGCCGTTCCGGCGGGGCCCCAGCCGCTGGTGGACTAGGCCCGGACAAACAAGGTAATTGGCCCGGCCGGTCGTATCCGACCGGCCGGGCATGATATAACTTTTTACGATAGGGGATATCCATGACGTTGGACGATCTGTTCACCTTGCGTGGAGCGCCGAATGCGGCTGCCCAAGGCCGTAACCTGAAGGCTATCCAGATATCCATCGCCTCGCCCGAGACCATTCGCGAGTGGTCCTACGGCGAGGTCAAGAAGCCCGAGACCATCAACTACCGAACCTTCAAGCCGGAGCGTGATGGACTTTTCTGCGCCAAAATCTTCGGTCCCGTGAAGGACTACGAGTGCAACTGCGGCAAGTACAAGCGCATGAAGCACCGCGGCATCGTCTGCGAAAAGTGCGGCGTTGAGGTCATCGCTTCCAAGGTTCGCCGCGAGCGCATGGGACATATCGAACTGGCCGCGCCCGTGGCGCATATCTGGTTCCTGAAGACGCTGCCGTCCAAGATCGGCACGTTGCTCGACATCACCATGGCCGACCTGGAAAAGGTCCTGTACTTTGACTCCTACATCGTGCTTGATCCGGGCGAGACCCCGCTCAAGCTGCATCAGGTGGTCAGCGAGGATCAGTACTTCCAGGTCATCGACCACTTTGGTGAAGACGCCCTGACCGTGGGCATGGGCGCGGAGACCGTTCGCACCATGCTCCAGGCCCTGGATCTGCCGACCCTGCGTACCGAGTTGCGCGAGGAGTCCCAGACCACCCGGTCGCAGACCAAGAAGAAGAAAATCACCAAACGGCTCAAGATTGTCGAGGCCTTCCTGGAGTCCGGCAACAAGCCCGAGTGGATGATCATGGAAGTGATTCCCATCATTCCGCCCGAGCTGCGCCCGCTGGTCCCCCTGGACGGCGGCCGTTTCGCCACCTCCGACCTCAACGACCTGTACCGCCGCGTCATCAACCGCAACAACCGGTTGAAGAGGCTGCTTGAACTCGGCGCGCCCGAAATCATCATCCGCAACGAAAAGCGCATGTTGCAGGAGGCCGTCGACGCCCTGTTCGACAACGGCCGCCGCGGCCGCGCCATCACCGGCACCAACGGCCGTCCGCTCAAGTCCCTGTCCGACATGATCAAGGGCAAGCAGGGCCGGTTCCGTCAGAACCTGCTCGGCAAGCGCGTCGACTACTCCGGCCGTTCGGTCATCGTTGTCGGCCCGAAGCTGAAGCTGCACCAGTGCGGCCTGCCCAAGAAGATGGCTTTGGAGCTGTTCAAGCCGTTCATTTATTCCGAGTTGGAAAAGCGCGAAATCGCCACCACCATCAAATCGGCGAAGAAAATGGTCGAGCGCGAAGACCTGGTCGTCTGGGATATCCTGGAGGACGTGGTTCGCGAGTACCCGATCATGCTCAACCGCGCGCCGACCCTGCACCGCCTCGGCATTCAGGCCTTTGAGCCGCTGCTCGTCGAGGGCAAGGCCATTCAGCTGCACCCGCTCGTGTGTTCCGCCTACAACGCGGACTTCGACGGCGACCAGATGGCTGTGCACGTGCCGCTTTCCGTCGAGGCGCAGATCGAGTGCCGCGTGCTGATGATGTCTTCCAACAACATCCTCAGCCCGTCCAACGGATCGCCGATCATCAACCCGTCGCAGGATATCGTCCTTGGTCTGTACTACCTGACCACGCCGCGTTCCTTCGAAAAGGGCGAGGGCATGATCTTCTCCTCCCCGGAAGAGGTCATCTCCGCGTACGACTTCGGCGCAGTGGGCATTCATGCCAGCATCAAGGTGCGTATCGACGGCGAGATCGTCGAGACCACCACCGGCCGCATCATCGTTTCCGAGCTGCTGCCCGAGAATGTCCCGTTCGAGCTGGTCAACACCGTTCTGAACAAGAAGAACATCGCCGCCCTGGTTTCCGGCGCCTACCGTCTGGCGGGCACCAAGGCCACGGTCATCCTCTGCGACCGCATCAAGGACCTGGGCTACGAGTTCGCCACCCGCGCGGGTGTGACCATCGGCGTCAAGGACCTCAAGATCCCGGACAACAAGCCCAAGATGCTGGCCACGGCCAACGCCGAGGTGGACGAGATCGAGAACCAGTTCCAGGACGGCATCATCACCCGCACCGAGAAATACAACAAGGTCGTCGACGTCTGGACCAAGGTGACCAACGACATCTCCAATGAAATGATGAAGGAGATGTCCACCGACATCCTGACCGACCCCAAGACGGGCAAGACCGAAGTCAATTCGAGCTTCAACCCGATCTACATGATGGCCACCTCGGGCGCTCGAGGCAACCAGGACCAGATGCGTCAGTTGGCCGGTATGCGCGGCCTCATGGCCAAGCCTTCGGGCGAGATCATCGAGACCCCGATCACCGCGTCCTTCCGCGAAGGCCTCTCCGTCCTGCAGTACTTCATCTCCACCCACGGCGCACGAAAGGGTCTGGCCGATACCGCGCTCAAGACCGCGAACTCCGGTTATCTGACCCGTCGCCTGGTCGACGTCGTCCAGGACGTGACCGTGTCCGAGCTGGACTGCGGCACCGTGGACGGCCTGGAGCTGACCCACTACATCAAGGGCGGCGAGATCAAGCAGCGCCTGGCCGAGCGTGTTCTTGGCCGCGTGACCATGTTCGATACCTATGACGAGGAGACCGGTGAACTGGTCGTCCCCGCAAACACCATGATCGACGACGAGTACGCCAAGAAGCTGGACGCTTCCGGCGTGAACTCCATCGTCATCCGCTCGGGTCTGACCTGCAAGGCCGCGCACGGCGTCTGCGCCATGTGCTACGGCCGCGACCTGGCCCGCGGACATCTGGTCAACGTCGGTGAGACCGTCGGCATCATCGCCGCCCAGTCCATCGGCGAGCCCGGCACTCAGCTGACCATGCGTACCTTCCACATCGGTGGTACCGCATCCAAGGAAATCGAGTCCTCCAGCATCGAATCGCAGCACAACGGCCGCGTCATCACTTCGCGTATGCGTACCGTCGTCAACGCCGACGGCGACAAGATGGTGCTCGGCAAGAGCTGCCAGGTCGGCATTGTCGACGAGCAGGGCCGCGAGCGCGAGAAGTACGTGCTGCCTTCCGGCGCGCGTCTGTTGGTTGATGAAGGACAGGAGGTCAAGAAGGGCACTCCTCTGGCCGAATGGGATCCGTACATGGAGCCGTTCATTGTCGACGTGTCCGGTACCATCAAGTTCAAGGATATCATCGAAGGGAAGACAGTCCAGGAGGACCGTACCTCCAAGGCGTCCTTCACCATCATGGAATACCGTACGACCAACTACCGTCCGGCCGTGACCATGTTGGGCGAGGACGGCAAGGCCGTGCACAGGCCCGGCACCGACATCGACGCCAACTTCGCCATGCCCGTGGGTGCCATTCTCATGGTCAAGGACGGCGACAAGGTCCGCGCGGGCGACGTCATTGCACGTAAGCCGCGTGAATCCTCCAAGACCAAGGACATCGTCGGCGGTCTGCCGCGCGTCGCCGAGCTCTTCGAAGTGCGCAAGCCCAAGGATCTGGGCGTGCTCTCGTCCATCGACGGTGTCGTCACCTTCGGTCCCGAGACCAAGGGCAAGCGCAAGGTCGTCGTTACTCCCGAGACCGGTGATTCCCAGGAATTCCTCATTCCCAAGGGCAAGCACATTACGGTTCAGGAGTCCGACTTCGTCGAGGCCGGCGACCTGCTGACCGAAGGCTCCCCGGAGCTGCACGATATCCTGCGGATCAAGGGCGAGAAGTTCCTGGCCCGCTACCTGGTCGAGGAAATCCAGGACGTGTACCGGTTCCAGGGCGTTAACATCAACGACAAGCACATCGAAATCATCGTGCGCCAGATGCTCAAGAAGGTCTCCATCCTGAACCCCGGTTCCACTTCCTTCCTCATGGGAGAGCAGGTGGACAAGCAGCGGTTCATGGAGGAGAACTCCAAGGTTGTCGCCGAGGGCGGAACGCCCGCCGTGGCCGAAACCCTGGTGCTTGGCATCACCCAGGCCTCGCTGTCCACGGACTCCTTCATCTCGGCCGCTTCGTTCCAGGAGACTACCAAGGTCCTGACCGAGGCCTCGCTGAAGGGCAAGTCCGACCAGCTTCGCGGCTTGAAGGAAAACGTTATCGTGGGTCGGTTGGTGCCCGCCGGAACCGGCTTCCGCAAGTATACGGATGCCGAGATCAGCGTTCCCGACCAGACCGAACGCCCCGACAAATTCCTGGAGGAGCTGGAGGAAAGACCGCTTCTCGTGGATGCGCAGTCGGTGTAGCGCTGTAGGGATTATCGCCCTCAGCAATTGATATAATGGATTGAAAAAGTTGGAGAGGCCCGGCCTCTCCAACTTTTTTAAAGGCCTTGGCCGAAAAGTACATCCAAAGTTCGGGCGAAACACCTTGACAACGCCCGGCTGAATGGAGTACTTCCGGTCCTCTTTGCGCATGATTTGCGCACAGGTAGCGTATTAACTAATGATTGGAGGATGAATGCCCACCATTAACCAGCTCATCCGCAAAGGGCGCGAAGCGCAGCCCAAGCGGAAGAAGACCCCGGCCCTGATGGAATGCCCTCAGCGCCGTGGTGTTTGCACCAGGGTGTACACCACGACCCCGAAGAAGCCGAACTCCGCACTTCGTAAGGTCGCCCGTGTGCGCCTCACCAACGGAATGGAAGTCACCGCCTATATCGGTGGTGAAGGCCATAACCTGCAGGAACACTCCGTGGTTCTGATCCGCGGCGGCCGTGTAAAGGACCTTCCCGGTGTCCGTTACCACATCGTCCGCGGTACTCTCGATACCTCCGGTGTCGACGATCGTCGCCGCGGCCGTTCCAAGTACGGCACCAAGCGCCCGAAATAAGGTTATAGCCTCATTTTCATTGCCCGGGGAGGGATGACAAAGTAGGGCGGAGGCTGCCCGAAATAATGTCCCCCCGGCCGAAACTCAAGGAGAAAAAAATGCCTCGCAAAGGTCCTGTCGCCAAGCGGCAGATCCTGCCGGATCCCGTATACGGCAGCAAGCTCATCACTCGCTTCATCAACCGTCTGATGCTGGACGGCAAGAAGTCTACTGCGGAAAGAATTTTCTACAAGGCCATCGACATCCTGGCCGAGAAGACGAACGAAGATCCCCTGCGCGCTTTTGAAAAGTGCCTCGAAAACATCCGTCCTGCTCTGGAAGTCAAGTCCCGCCGTGTCGGCGGTGCCACTTACCAGGTGCCCATGGAAGTTCGTCCCGACCGTCAGACCGCCCTGGCTATTCGCTGGGCTATCGCCTACGCCCGCGGCCGTGGCGAGAAGGGCATGGTTGCCCGCCTGTCCGGCGAATTGCTGGACGCTTACAACAACCGTGGCGGCGCTGTGAAGAAGCGCGAAGATACCCACAAGATGGCTGAAGCCAACAAGGCTTTCGCTCACTACCGTTGGTAGTCACGGAGTAGTACAGTGGCGAGACAAGTACCCAGAGATAAACAGCGCAATATTGGTATCATGGCCCACATTGATGCGGGCAAGACTACCACTACCGAGCGAATCCTGTTCTACACCGGCGTGTCCCACAAGCTTGGTGAGGTCCATGATGGCGAAGCCACCATGGACTGGATGGTTCAGGAGCAGGAACGCGGCATCACCATTACGTCCGCTGCAACCACCTGTTTTTGGCGTGAACACCGTGTCAACATCATCGACACGCCCGGCCACGTGGACTTTACCATGGAGGTCGAGCGTGCCCTGCGCGTCCTGGACGGCGCTGTCGCCGTCTTCGACTCCGTTGCGGGCGTCGAGCCTCAGTCTGAGACCGTTTGGCGTCAGGCTGACCGTTACCGCGTTCCCCGCATCGCATTCGTGAACAAGATGGACCGCATCGGCGCCAACTTCTTCCGTTGCGTCGAAATGATGAAGACCCGCCTTGGCGCCAAGCCTGTGCCCCTTCAGTTGCCCATCGGCGCCGAGGATGACTTCGAGGGCGTCGTCGACCTCATCGAAGGCAAGGCCTACATCTACGATCACAAGGATCACGGCACCAGCTTCACCACCACCGAAATACCGGCCGACTATCAGGACCAGTATGAGATGATGCGCGCCGAGATGATCGAAGCCGTCGCCGAAGAGGATGAAAGCCTCCTCGAGAAGTACATGGCCGAAGAGGAGCTGACTCCGGAAGAGCTGCGTGAAGGCGTGCGCAAGGCAACCACTCGGTTGGCCATTTGCCCTGTGCTCTGCGGCACTGCGTTCCGCAACAAGGGCGTGCAGCCCCTGCTCGACGCCGTTGTCGATTACCTGCCCAGCCCGCTGGACATCGAAATCATGAAGGGCGTTGACCCGAAGACCGAAGAGGTCATCGAGTGCCCCTGCGATGACGACGTGCCCATGGCCGCGTTGGCATTCAAGCTCATGACCGACCCGTTCGTCGGTCACCTGACCTTCCTGCGTCTCTATTCCGGAAAGATCGAGTCCGGCGCGACGTTCATGAACGCCGCCACCGGCAAGAAAGAGCGCATCGGTCGTCTTCTGAAAATGCACGCCAACAAGCGTGAGGAAATTAAAGAGGCATACGCCGGCGACATCGTCGCCGCAGTCGGCCTCAAGAACGTGGCCACCGGCGATACCCTGTGCGACCTCAAGCGCGCCGTGGTTCTGGAGTCCCTGGACATCCCGGAGCCGGTTATCGAAGTGGCCATCGAACCCAAGACCAAGGCAGACCGCGACACCCTGTCCGCCGCTCTCGTCAAGCTGGCCAAGGAGGATCCGTCCTTCCGCGTCAAGGGCGACGAGGAGACCGGACAGACCCTGATCGCCGGAATGGGTGAGTTGCATCTCGAAATCATCGTTGACCGCCTGCTGCGCGAGTTCAACGTGAACGCCAACGTGGGCGCGCCCCGCGTTGCCTACCGAGAGACCATCTCCGCGCCGAACAAGGTTGATGTCAAACATGCCAAGCAGTCTGGCGGCCGTGGTCAGTACGGCCACGTCGTCATCGAAGTCGAGCCCAACCCCGAGAAGGGCTACGAGTTCGTTGACGAGATCAAGGGCGGCGTGATTCCCAAGGAATACATTCCCGCTGTTGACAAGGGCATCCAGGATGCCATGAAGAACGGCATCTCGGCCGGATTCCCGGTCGTCGATGTTAAGGTCAAGTTGGTTTTCGGCTCCTACCATGAAGTCGACTCCAGCGAGCAGGCCTTCTACATCGCCGGTTCTCTGGCCATCAAGGAAGCCTGCAGAGGCGCCAAGCCGGTGCTGCTCGAACCGATCATGTCTGTTGAAGTTGTTACCCCCGAGGACTACCTCGGCGATGTCATGGGCGACTTGAACGGCCGACGCGGCCGCGTGGGCGAAATGGAAGCCCGCACCGGCGTGCAGGTCATTCGGTCCTTCGTGCCGCTGTCCGAGATGTTCGGTTACGCCACGGATCTTCGTTCGAAGACCCAGGGCCGGGCCACCTTCACCATGCAGTTCGATCATTACGAGCGGTTGCCGAGCAATTTGGCCGAAGAATTGATGAAAGGAAACGATTAAACGTAGAGCCGAGGATTTTCCCTTTGCTTGACAGTGCTGCGGAGCGGGTGTATTCAACCCGTCCGCCGCATGGTTCGGCGCCTTTTTCTTTCGGGCGCGGTAAAGATAAATCCTTTGAGGAGAAAGCACTATGGCTGCTTCGATGGCGAGCGATCGCATCAGAATTAAACTGAGAGCATACGATTACCGTATTCTGGACAAGGCTGTCACCGAAATCGTTGACACCGCCCGGAATACTGGTGCGGCTATTGCCGGCCCCGTGCCGCTGCCCACCGACATTCATCGTACCACCGTCCAGAAATCCGTTCACGTGGACAAGAAGTCCCGCGAGCAGTTTGAAATGCGCATTCACAAGCGTCTTCTGGATATTCTTGAACCCACTCAGCAGACTGTTGACGCCCTGGGCAAGCTTTCGCTGCCCGCCGGTGTGGACGTCGAGATCAAGCTCTAGGAGTATAGTTATGGCTAAGACTCTCGGATTGCTTGGCAGAAAGCTGGGCATGACCCGCATATTCAAGGACGATGGTACCATCTGCCCCGTGACCGTTATCGAGGCTGGTCCTTGCCCGGTCATGCAGATCAAAACCACTGACAAGGAAGGCTACAACGCCCTGCAGCTCGGTTATGACTCCATTCCCGAACGCAAGGTGAACAAGCCCATGAAGGGCCACATGGCCAAGGCAGGCAAAGACCTGTACCGCCTCCTCAAGGAATTCCCCCTCGAGGTCGTGGAAGGCTATGAGCTGGGCCAGGAAATCACCGTCGACATCTTTGCCGCCGGTGAGAAGGTCAAGGTTACCGGTACCTCCAAGGGTAAGGGGTTCCAGGGCGTCATGAAGCGTCACAACTTCGCTGGCTCCCGCGCCTCCCATGGTGCCGAGAAGGTGCATCGCGTTCCCGGTTCCGTCGGTAACGCGACCTACCCCGGCCGTGTCTGGAAGGGCAAGAGAATGCCCGGCCAGATGGGTAACGCACGCGTGACCTTGAGCAACGTGGAAATCGTCGATGTCAGGCCCGAGGACAACGTCCTCGTGGTTAAGGGCCAGGTTCCCGGCCCCAACAATGGCCTCGTCATGATCCGCAAGAACGGCTAAGAGGTATACGTCATGGCAAAAATTCAAGTTGTAGATCAGAATAACAATAAGGTGGGCGACTTCGAGCTGGCTCCCGAGGTTTTCGAGGTTGAGATCATGCCCGAAATCCTCAACCAGGTCGTTCGCGCCCAGCGCGCCTCGCAGCGCCAGGGCACCCATGCCACCAAGAACCGTGCCCTGAAGACCGGCGGCGGCCGCAAGCCGTGGCGCCAGAAGGGCACCGGTCGCGCCCGCGCCGGTTCCACCCGTTCGCCCCTGTGGCGCGGTGGTGCCGCCGTGTTCGGCCCGCAGCCCCGCGACTACACCTTCAAGGTCAACAAGAAGGTGCGCAAGCTGGCCCTTAAGATGGCTCTGTCCTCCCGCGTCTCCGAAGCGAAGATGACGGTGGTCAAGTCCATCGATCTCCCCGAGATCAAGACCAAGGCCTTTGCTGAAGTCGCCAAGAACCTCGGCCTGAACAAGACGTTGATCGTCGCCAAGGATGCCGATTCGACCCTGACGATGTCCGCGCGCAACATGCCGCACATCAAGGTCATTGAGGCCGACAAGCTGAATGTTTACGACGTGCTGCTGTACCCCGAGCTGGTTATGCTCGAGTCCGCCGCCCAAGACGTTCAAGAGAGGTTGAAGTAATGGATTATTCGAAAGTCCTGCTCAAGCCCGTGGTCTCCGAGAAGGCCAACGACGCCAAGGAGCAATCCAATCACGTCTCTTTTTACGTCCACCCCGACTCCAACAAGATCGAGGTGAAGAAGGCCGTTGAAGCAGCCTTTGACGTCAAAGTCGAGTCCGTGAATATCGTGAGCAAGAAAGCCATGCCCCGCAAGAAGTTCGGCCGACTCACCGGTGGTCGTATCCCCGGTTACAAGAAGGCCTACGTCAAGCTTGCCGCTGGTGATAAAATCGAAATCTTCGAAGGAGTGTAACCCATGGCAACCCGTAAGCTGAAGCCTACTTCTCCGGGACGCCGGTTCCAGACCGTTTCCGATTTTGCGGAGATTACCCGGACCACTCCCGAGAAGTCGCTGACAAAAGGCCTGACCAAGAAGTCCGGACGCAACAACAACGGCCGCGTGACCATGCGTCGTCGCGGCGGCGGCAACAAGTCCCTGTACCGTTTGATCGACTTCAAGCGGAACAAGGTCGGCGTTCCCGCCAAGGTTGCTGAGATCGAATACGATCCGAACCGCAGCGCCCGTATCGCCCTGCTTCATTATGCCGACGGCGAGAAGCGTTACATCCTGGCCCCTGTCGGCCTGAACCAGGGCGACGTCATCGCCGCTGGCGAAGGTGCCGACATCAAGCCTGGCAACGCTATGCAGCTGACTCAGGTTCCGACCGGTACCATCGTGCACAACATTGAGTTGTACCCGGGCAAGGGCGGCCAGTTCTGCCGTTCCGCCGGCACGTATGCCCAGCTGATCGCCAAGGAAGGCAAGTACGCGCTGCTGCGTATGCCCTCCGGCGAAGTCCGCAAGGTGCTGGCCACCTGCTGCGCGACCATCGGCCAGGTTGGAAACATTCAACACGAGAACATCAAGATCGGTAAGGCCGGACGCAATCGTTGGCTTGGCCGTCGCCCGAAGGTCCGTGGTGTGGCAATGAACCCGATCGATCACCCGCTGGGTGGTGGTGAGGGCCGTAGTTCCGGTGGTCGCCATCCGGTGTCCCCGTGGGGTACCCCGGCGAAGGGTTACAAGACCCGGAACAGGAAGAAGGCTTCCTCGAAGCTCATCGTCAAACGCCGCGGCCAGAAGTAGGAGTATAACCAATGCCTAGATCTCTTAAAAAGGGCCCGTTCCTCGACGGTTCCCTGATAAAGAAAATCCAAGTGGCTGCCGAAAATCAGGACCGCCGCGTGATCAAGACCTGGTCCCGCCGTTCCACGATCGTCCCCGAGATGGTCGGCATGACTTTCGCTGTCCACAACGGCCGTAAGTTCATCCCCGTGTTCGTGACCGAAAACATGGTCGGTCACAAGCTGGGTGAATTCTCCCCGACCCGTACCTACTTCGGCCACGTCGCCGACAAGAAAAAGTAGGGGGAGTAGATAATGGAAGCTAAAGCAGTAGCCAAGTTCATCCGCGTGTCTCCGCGCAAGACCCGCATCGTTGCCGAGAACATCAAGGGCAAGGGCGTAGAGGATGCTCTGAACATCCTCCGGTTCACTCCGCAGAAGCCCGCCGCCATTCTCAGCAAGGTGCTGTACTCTGCCGTCTCCAACGCGGAACAGATGCCTGGTGTTGACGTTGACTCTCTGATCGTCGAGTCGGTCGTGGTCAACGAAGGTCCCACCTGGAAGCGTATCCAGCCGCGCGCCATGGGCCGCGCCTTTCGCGTCAGGAAGCGTACCAGTCACATTACCATCGTAGTCAAGGAACAGTAGTATGGGACAGAAAGTACATCCTTACGGTTTTCGTCTGGGGTATAACAAGAACTGGCTGTCCCGCTGGTACAGCAAAAAGGATTACCCTGCGTTCGTCTTCCAGGACGACCAGGTCCGTAAGTTCGTCAAGAAAAAACTGTATCAGGCCGGCGTTTCCCGTCTCGAGATCGAGCGGGCCGGCGGCAAGATTCGCCTGATCATCCACACCGCGCGTCCCGGTATCGTCATCGGTCGCAAGGGTGTAGAGATAGAAAAGTTGCGTGAAGAGTTGCGCAACAAGTTTCAAACCGAGTTCACCATTGAGGTCAACGAGATCCGTCGACCGGAGGTTGAAGCTCAGCTCGTAGCTGAGAACATTGCCCAGCAGCTCGAACGCCGTATTGCCTTCCGCCGTGCCATGAAGCGCACGGTGGGCCTTGCCAGGAAATTCGGCGCCGAGGGTATCAAAGTCGCGTGTGCCGGCCGTTTGGCCGGAGCTGAAATTGCACGTGGCGAATGGTACCGTGATGGGCGTGTGCCCCTGCACACCCTTCGTGCCGACATCGACTACGGTTTCGCCGAAGCTTCCACTACTTACGGCGTCATCGGTGTCAAGGTCTGGATCTTCAAAGGTGAGATCCTGGACAAAGAGGTACAATAGTAATGCTTGCTCCAAAAAGAGTTAAATTCAGAAAATGGCAAAAAGGCCGACTCAGAGGCAAGGCCCAACGGGGTAACATAGTGTCCTTCGGCGATATCGGGCTGAAGGCATTGGAGCACGGAAAGATCACCAACCAGCAGATTGAGTCCGCTCGTGTCGCCATCATGCGTCACATCAAGCGCGGCGGTAAGGTCTGGATTCGCATCTTCCCTGATCACCCCACCACCTCCAAGCCCGCGGAAGTCCGTCAGGGCAAGGGTAAAGGCGCTCCCGACGGTTGGGTCGCGCCGGTGAAACCGGGCCGCATCATGTACGAAGTGAAGGGCGTCGACATCGAGCTCGCCAAGGAAGCCCTCAAGCGCGCTTCCTACAAGCTGCCGATCAAGACGACCATCGTTGTGAAGGAGGGTCTGTAAGATGACTTCCAAAGAACTTCGTGAATTGGATGACGTCAAACTGGCTGAGAAGCTGAAGGAATCCCAGCATGAGCTCTTCTCCATGCGTTTCAAGCATGCGACCGCTCAGTTGGAGAACACCAAGGCTCTGTCCGGCGTCAAGAAGACCATCGCCCGTATCCTGACTATTCAGCGGGAACGACAGGGAGCTTAAGAAATGGCTGAGTTCAAATACCAAGGCAACAAGCGCCTGCTCACCGGCCTGGTCATCTCCGACAAGGCAGACAAGACCATTGTCGTTCGTGTCGAGACCCTGGTGAAGCATCCGCTGCTGAAGAAGTACATCCGCCGCCGCAAAAAGTTCATGGCCCATGATCCGGCCAATGATTGCGGTGTTGGCGATACGGTGCAGATTGTCGAATCGAGGCCCATGTCCAAGCGCAAGCGCTGGCACCTGGTGAAGATCCTCGAAAAAGCCGTCTAGGGATTAGGAGGAAATCACATGATTCAGGTTGAATCCAATCTCGATGTCGCTGACAACTCCGGGGCCAAGAAGGTCGCCTGCATCAAGGTGCTCGGTGGTTCCAAGCGCCGCTATGCCAGCGTCGGAGATATTATCGTAGTGTCCGTCAAAGAGGCCATGCCCCATTCCAAGGTGAAGAAGGGCTCGGTCATGAAGGCGGTTGTCGTTCGCACGAAGAAGGAACTCGGTCGTCCCGATGGCTCCTTCATCAAGTTCGACAACAATTCCGCCGTGCTGCTCAACAACAACCTTGAGCCCGTCGGGACCCGTATCTTCGGTCCCGTGGCTCGTGAGCTGCGCGCCGCCGGTTTTATGAAGATCGTTTCCCTCGCTCCCGAGGTTCTGTAAGGAAATGATGATGAAGACTAAAATCCGTAAAGACGACAAGGTCATGGTCATCGCCGGGAAGGACAAGGGAAAGGTCGGCAAGGTCTTGAAGATCTTCAAGAAGCAGGACAAGGTCCTGGTCGAGAAGGTTAACATGGTCCAGCGCCATACCAAGGCCAATCCCTATGCCCAGCAGCCCGGCGGCATTATCGAGAAGGAAGCCCCTATCCATGTATCCAATGTGGCTGTGGTCTGCGACGCATGCACCAAGCCCACGCGGGTAGGGTACAAGAAGACTGAAGACGGTAAGAAGGTGCGCTTCTGCAAGAAGTGCAACGAGACCTTCAAATAGGTATCAGTATGACACGTCTCGAAAAGTTGTATAACGAAAAGGTCGTCCCCGAGCTCCAGAAGGAGTACGGTTACACCTCGGCCATGGAGATCCCCAAAATCGTGAAGATCTCCCTGAATATCGGTCTCGGTGCCGCCAGCCAGAACAGCAAGCTCATTGATGCCGCTGTCGAGGAACTGACCGCCGTTTCCGGCCAGAAGGCCGTGGTCACCCTGGCCAAGAAGTCCATCGCGCAGTTCAAGCTGCGCGAGGGCCAGCCGGTCGGTTGCCGCGTCACCCTTCGCGGCGACCGCATGTGGGACTTTTATGACAAGCTCGTGAGCTTCGCTCTGCCCCGGGTCCGCGATTTTCGCGGCGTACCCGACCGCGGTTTCGACGGTCGTGGTAACTTCACCATGGGCATCAAGGAACACACCATCTTCCCCGAGCTTGACATCGACAAGGTGGAGTTGGTGAAGGGCATGAACGTGACCGTGACCACCACGGCCAAGACCGACAAGGAAGGCAAGACCCTTCTTGACCTCCTTGGCATGCCCTTTAAAAAGTAGGAGGACGGAAAGTGGCCAAGACAAGCTTACGCGTTAAGGCAAGCCGCAAACCCAAGTTCAAGGTCCGCGCTTACAATCGGTGCCCGATTTGTGGCCGTCCTCGGGCTTTCCTGAGGCGGTACGGAATTTGCCGTATCTGCTTCCGCAACAAGGCTCTCGCCGGCGAACTGCCCGGCGTCCGCAAGGCGAGCTGGTAATTAAGGAGAATCGAAATGGCTGTTGTTGATCCTGTAGCCGACATGTTGACCCGCATCCGGAATGCGTACTGCGCTTATCATACCGATGTCGCCGTACCGGCTTCCAAGATGAAGTCCTCGATCGCGGGTATCCTGAAGGAAGAAGGTTATATCGCCGACTACGCTGTCGAGGACAGGGACATCAGTATTACCCTCAAGTACGCCGACGGCAAACCGCTTATCACTGGCCTGCGTAAGGTCAGCAAGCCCGGTCGCCGTGTGTACGTTGGTGCTTCTGATATCCCCCGAGTCCAGAACGGCATCGGTATTTGTATCGTGTCCACCTCCAAAGGGCTGCTTGAAGGCGCCAAGGCCAAAGAGGCCAATGTCGGCGGCGAGCTGCTCTGCGAAATCTGGTAAAGAGGTTCCGTTATGTCTCGTATAGGAAAGAATCCCATCGACATCCCCTCGGGTGTCGAGGTGTCTGTCGGAGCCTCCGAAATCCAGGTCAAGGGTCCCAAGGGCTCCTTGAATACTCCGGTCGATCCGTCCGTTGAGTATAAGGTGGAGGATGGCAAGGTGTACGTTTCCCGCGCGGATGATTCCCGTCG
Organism: Desulfovibrio sp. Fe33; assembly: GCF_028532725.1. Taxonomy (NCBI): domain Bacteria; kingdom Pseudomonadati; phylum Thermodesulfobacteriota; class Desulfovibrionia; order Desulfovibrionales; family Desulfovibrionaceae; genus Desulfovibrio; species Desulfovibrio sp. Fe33. Next base: position 79,028 of record NZ_JAQKGU010000005.1, on the reverse strand, counting down.
CTCCCGCGGCCAGCACGGTCTTCGCAGGACCCTGCTCGCCAACTGCGTGGACGGCGTGACCAAGGGCTTTACCAAGACCCTGGAAGTCATCGGCGTTGGTTACAAGGTGTCCGTGCAGGGCAAGAAAGTCGTGCTCAACGTCGGGTATTCCCATCCGGTGGAGTTCGATCTTCCCGCCGGCCTGGAAGCCAAGGTGGAAGGCTCCAAGCTGACCATCGAGGGCATCGACAAGCAGCTTGTCGGTGAAGTTGCGGCTCAGATTCGTCGTGTGCGCCTGCCGGAACCCTACAAGGGCAAGGGCATCAAGTATCTCGACGAAGTCATTCGCCGTAAGGCCGGTAAGTCCGGTTCCAAGTAGGGGTAAAGTCATGAGCAAAAGCAAGAATGCACAGCGGCTTCTTCGCAAGCCCCGCATCAGAAAGAAGATCTCCGGTACCGAAGTTCGGCCCCGTTTGGTCGTCTATCGCTCCAACCAGCATCTCTATGCTCAGTTGGTCGATGACGAAAACGGTGTGACGCTCGCTTCCACCAGCACTCAGGTGCTGAACAAGGACGGCGAAACTCTGAAGGCCAACAAGGACTCCGCTTCCAAGGTGGGCAAGGCTATCGCCGAAGCCGCCCTGGCCAAGCAGATTGAGACCTGCGTCTTCGACCGGAACGGATATATCTATCACGGCAAGATCAAAGCTCTTGCCGACGGCGCCCGTGAAGGCGGGCTGAAATTCTAGTCACCAGGAAAGAACAATGGAACAGAATGAAAGTGGATTGATTGAAAAAATCGTCTACCTCAATCGCGTCGCCAAGGTTGTCAAGGGTGGCCGCCGTTTCAGCTTCAGCTGCCTGGTGGTCGTCGGCGATGGTGAGGGAGGAGTCGGTTACGGACTTGGTAAAGCCAACGAAGTGCCCGAAGCCATCCGCAAGGCCAGTGAACGGGCCAAGAAGAACATGATCAATGTTCCTCTGCTGGACGGCACCCTGCCGTATGAGGTCCTGGGACGCTACGGCGCGGGCCGAGTTATGCTCAAGCCCGCCAGCCGAGGCACCGGCATCATCGCCGGCGGTCCCGTTCGTGCGATCATGGAAGCCGTTGGCGTCCATGACATCCTGACCAAGGCCATCGGCACCAACAACCCGCACAACGTGTTGCGTGCCACCATGGCCGGATTGGAGTCCCTGCGAAGCGCTGAAGAGGTTTCCTCCTTGCGCGGCGTGTCGGTATCCACTCCCAGAAAGTAGAAGGATAACGCCGTGATTAAAGTCAAGCAGATCAAAAGTAAGATCGCGTGCAAGCCGCACCAGGTGAAAGTCCTGGAATCCCTGGGCCTGCGCAAGATCAATCAGGTCAAAGAGCACGATGACACCCCTGTCATCCGCGGAATGATCTATAAGGTCAGACACCTGGTGGAGGTTACTGAATCATGAGACTTCATGAACTCTACGCCTTCCCGGAAGAGTACAAGAACCGCAAGCGCATAGGCCGCGGCTCCGGCTCCGGTGCCGGTAAGACCGCCGGTAAGGGCCACAAGGGCCAGAACGCCCGCTCCGGCGGTGGCGTTCGTCCCGGCTTCGAGGGCGGCCAGATGCCTCTGGCTCGCCGTCTGCCCAAGCGCGGATTCAAGAATCCCTTCCGTGAAGAATACGAAGCCGTGAACGTGGGCCGTCTGATTGCCCTGTTCGAAGGCAAGGACGAGATCACCCTGGCCGACATGTACGAGCGCGGCGTCGTCAAGGACGGCGCTCCGGTCAAAGTGTTGGGCACCGGTGAAGTCGAGAAGGCCGTGACCATTGAGGCTCATCGCTTCAGCGCGTCCGCTGCCGACAAGATTGCCAAGGCCGGTGGAACCGCCAAGGCCATTGAAGCGTAAACTCACTATTGATTCGGAAGGGTACTGATACGATGTCAGGAGTTGATAATATTGCCCGGTTGCCGGAGCTGCGGAAAAAGCTGCTCTGGACGTTCGCACTGCTCGCTGTCTACCGGTTGGGCATACACATCCCCATTCCAGGCGTCGATAGTGCTGCGCTTTCCGAGTTCTTCGCTCAGGCGCAGAACACTCTCTTCGGCGTGTTCGACATGTTCTCCGGCGGTGGACTCAAAAGGATGTCCATTTTCGCCCTGGGTATCATGCCGTACATTTCGGCCTCGATCATCCTTCAACTTCTGACCGTGGTCAGCCCCGAGCTGAAGCGGCTCCAGAAGGAGGAAGGCGAGGCCGGCCGCAAGAAGATCACCCAGTACACCAGATACGGCACGGTGCTTATCACCATCGTGCAGGGTTTTGCCATCGCAACCGGTTTGGAGTCCATGAGTTCGCCCACGGGCGCACCCATGGTTCTCTATTCCGGGATCGGCTTCAAGCTGATGACGATCCTGACCCTGACCGCGGGTACCGTGTTCCTGATGTGGCTGGGTGAACAGATGACCGAAAAAGGTATCGGAAACGGCATCTCCCTTATCATCTATGCAGGTATCATCGCCGGCCTTCCGGCCGCGGTGATTAACACCCTGCAATTGATGACCGTGGGCGAGATCTCCCTGTTCATCCTGCTGCTCCTGATTGTCGTGATGGTGGCCACCCTGGCCTTCATCGTGTTCATGGAGCGCGGACAGCGTCGTATTCCGATTCACTATGCCAAACGTCAGCAGGGGCGGCGCATGTTCGGCGGCCAGACTACGCATCTGCCGTTGAAGATCAACACCGCAGGTGTTATTCCGCCGATCTTCGCCTCTTCTATCCTTATGTTTCCTGCAACGCTTGCCCAGTTCTCGAGCAACAAGTATTTGCAGGACTTCTCCGCCTACTTCCGGCCTGATTCCGTCTTGTACAACATACTGTACATCGGCATCATCATCTTCTTCTGCTATTTCTATACTGCGATCATGTTTGATCCCAAGGGAATCGCGGAGAATATCCAGAAGCAGGGCGGCTTCATTCCGGGCATCCGTCCGGGAAATCGCACCCGCGAGTACATCGACAAAGTGCTTGCCCGCATCACCCTGTGGGGCGCGCTGTATGTCTCTGCGGTCTGCGTCCTGCCCATGTTCCTGATCAGCAAGTTCGGCGTTCCGTTCTACTTCGGCGGCACCTCGCTGCTGATCGTGGTCGGCGTGGCCATGGACTTCATGGGCCGGATCGAATCCTATATGATCTCTCGCCAGTACGAGGGATTAATGGGAAAAGGTAACAAACTGAAAGGCAGGCGCTAGTTTTGAAAAAGTTCAGGGGCGTCTTCGTCAAGAACGATAAAGAGATTGGCCTCATGCGTGAGGCCAATCGTATTGTTTCCAAGATACTCGACGAGCTGGGAGAGAATGTCCGACCGGGCGTTCCGACCATGCTGTTCGAGGAGATTTGCCGGAAGCGGTGCGACGAGTTCGGCGTCCGCCCGGCATTCCTCGGGTACCAGGGCTTTCCGTATGCCCTGTGTTGCTCGGTTAACGAAGAAATTGTACATGGTTTCCCGTCCAGGACCCGCATCATTGAAGAGGGTGACATCGTCAGCTTCGACATGGGCGTAGTGTTCCACGGATTTTACGGCGACTCAGCCCGTACCTTCGGGGTAGGGCAGGTCTCCGAGGAAAGCCAAAAACTCATGGATGTTACCCGTGAGTCTCTGTATAAGGGTATCGAACAAGCCGTACCCGGTAACAACCTCTATGACATTTCCGCGGCAATCCAGTCATATGTTGAAGGGTTCGGCTTCGGTATAGTCCGTCGTTTTGTAGGACACGGGATCGGAAGCCATCTCCACGAGAAGCCTGAGATCCCCAACTTCGTTCCCAAGGGCATCTCCGGCGTTCCTCTCAAGGCCGGAATGGTGCTTGCCATTGAGCCGATGGTCACGGTTGGGTCGTATGAGGTTGATGTCCTTGAGGACAAATGGACAGCTGTGACAAAGGACCGGAAATACTCCGCGCACTTTGAGCACACCGTCGCCGTGACCTCCGACGGACCTAGAATATTGAGCGTGTCCGATTAGCTCCTGCGGGGGCCTGAAATTCGGGCTTGCACTTTATTCCAAAAGGCTGTATAAAACGCAGCTTCGTTTAAAAGGCCACCCCCCGAGAGGGGGGTATGGGCATTATTGTTATTTAGACATTGGAGATGGTCATGAAAGTCAGACCTTCTGTTAAGAAAATGTGTTCCAAGTGCAAAGTAATTCGGCGCAACGGAGTGCTTCGGGTGATCTGCGAGAACCCGCGGCATAAGCAGCGTCAAGGATAGAGGGTAATAACTATGGCACGTATTGCTGGCGTTGATCTGCCGAGGAACAAGCGCATCGACATTGCGTTGACGTACATTTACGGCATCGGCCGGACCATGGCCCTGCAGATTCTCGACTCCACCGGGATCGACTGGAAGACCAGCAGTGATGATCTCACTGCCGATGAAGTCAACCAGATCCGTGTCGAGATCGAAAACAACTACAAGGTTGAGGGTGACCTCCGTCGTGAGATTACCACCAACATCAAACGGCTGATGGACATCGGTTGCTATCGCGGCCTGCGTCATCGCCGCGGCCTGCCCGTTCGCGGTCAGAAATCCAAGACCAACGCCCGTACCCGCAAGGGTCCCCGTCGTTCCGTCATGGGCCGCAAGAAGAAATAACTCGACATGCGACTATCGCCGGCGCGTGCGTAAGCGTGCGGGCGTTTTACAAGACTTTTATTCAACGGAGAAAAGGCAATGGCTAAACCCCGTCGCTCTGGGAAGAAAAAAGAAAAGAAGAATATTCCCGTCGGTATTGCCCACGTCAAGGCCACGTTCAACAACACGATCGTGACCTTTACCGACGTGAAGGGCAATGTCGTCAGCTGGGCTTCTGCCGGTGCTCACTTCAAGGGTTCCCGCAAGTCCACTCCTTTCGCGGCTCAGATGGCTGCCGAAGCTGCCGCCAAGCGCGCGCAGGATTCCGGTATGCGTACCGTGGGTATCTATGTCAAGGGCCCTGGGTCCGGACGTGAGGCCGCCATGCGCGCCATCAACAACGTCGGCTTCAAGGTCACTTTCATCAGGGACATCACTCCGATTCCCCACAACGGTTGCCGGCCGCCCAAACGCCGCAGGGTCTAATTAAGGAGAAAAATCGTGGCAAGATATACTGAAGCAAAATGCAAGCTGTGCCGCCGTGAGGGGGAGAAGCTCTTCCTCAAAGGTGATCGCTGCTACACCGACAAGTGCGCTTACGAGAAGCGCCCCTATCCTCCGGGACATGCTGGTCGGCTGCGCCACAAGATGTCCGACTACGCTGTCCAGCTGCGTGAAAAGCAGAAGGTTCGCCGCATGTACGGCATCCTGGAAGGACAGTTCCGGATGTATTACCACCGTGCCGACGCCATGAAGGGCGTGACCGGCCACAATCTGCTGTTCCTGCTGGAACGCCGACTCGACAACGTCATCTACCGCCTCGGTTTCGCCAACTCGCGCGACCAGGCTCGCCAGTTGGTTCGCCATGGCATCTTCAAGCTGAATGGCCGCCGCGTGAGCATTCCGTCCATGCAGGTCAAAGCTGAAGACGTCATCGAAGTTCGTGATGAAGCCCGGAAGATCCCTGTGATCAACGAGGCCCAGGAAGTCATTGCTCGCCGCGGTTGCCCCGAGTGGCTGGAGTCCGACGGCGCCAACTTCAAGGGCACGGTTAAGGCCATGCCGAGCCGGGAAGACATCCAGTTCCCGATCAACGAGCAGCTGATTGTCGAATTGTACTCCAAGTAAATAGGGGACTACATGCTTATTGAGAACGGCGACAAACTCATCAACACCCGCAATTGGAGCGAATTGGTCAAGCCCGAGGCTCTCGCGCGCGATCCCAAGTCCTCCAAGACGTACGGTAAATTCATCTGCGAACCCCTGGAGCGCGGCTACGCCACCACCATCGGCAACGCCATGCGCCGGGTTCTTCTCTCCTCCATGCAGGGGTGTGCCATCGTGTCCGCCTCCATTGAAGGAGTGCAGCATGAATTCACCACGATGCCCGGGGTTCTTGAGGATATGACCGAGGTAGTGCTGAACCTCAAGCAGGTTCGCATAGCCATGACCACGGACGAGCCTCAGCGCTTGGTCCTCGAAGCCGACAAGAAGGGGCAGGTCACGGCCGGTATGATCCAGGAAAACCAGAATGTCACCATTCTGAACAAGGATCAGCTGATCGCCACCCTGACCGAGAATCGTCCTCTCAAGATGGAGTTGGAAGTCCGCATGGGCAAGGGCTACGTCCCGGCCGACATGCATGAAGGACTGACCGACGAAATCGGCTCCATGGTCCTCGACGCCAGCTACTCCCCCGTCAAGAAGGTCGCATACTCCGTCGAACAGGCGCGTGTCGGCCAGATGACGAACTATGATAAACTGATCCTGGAAGTGTGGACCGATGGTTCCGTCACTCCCGAGGATGCCTGTGCATACAGCGCCAAGATCCTTAAGGACCAGCTCTCGGTGTTCATCAACTTCGACGAATCCGCTTCCGAGACTCATGAGGAAGAAGACGATTCCATCGATCTGAACCCGAACCTCTTCAAGTCCATTGACGAGCTCGAACTCTCGGTTCGCGCCACCAACTGCTTGAAGGCCGCCAACATTCAGCTTGTGGGCGAACTGGTCCAGCGTACCGAACAGACCATGCTCAAGACCAAGAACTTCGGCCGCAAGTCCCTGGACGAAATCCGCCGGGTTCTGGACGGCATGACCCTCAAGTTCGGCATGTCTGTCGAGGATTTTGACAAGAAATACCAGGAATGGTTGAAGAGGAAAGAGAAAAATGAGGCATAGAAAGTCCGGTCGCAAACTGAATCGGTCCAATTCGCACCGTGCCGCCATGTTCAAGAATATGGCCCGCGCGCTGCTGACCTACGAGCAGATTCGCACCACTGAAGCCAAGGCCAAAGAGCTTCGCCGCATCGTCGACAAGCTCATCACCATGGCACTGCGCAATGACCTGCATACTCGCCGCCAGGCTTACAAGGTCCTCGGCAGCCATCAGATGGTTCAGCGTCTCTTCGACGAAATCGGCCCGCGCTTCGAAGGCGGCGTCGGCGGTTACACCCGCATCGTCAAGATGTCCCTGCCCCGCAAGGGCGACTGCGCTCCCATGGTCATCATCGAGTTGACCAAAAAAGCTGAGAAGTCGGCTCCTGAAGCTCCCGCCAAGGACGAGTCCAAGAAGGCTCCCGCTCCGAAGGCCGAGAAGAAGGAAGAGTCCAAGGCTCCCGAGACTCAGCCCGAAGCCGAGAAAAAGGCTGACGAAGAATAAAGAAGAAAGGGCAGGCCTTACGCCTGCCCTTTTTTTGTCCTTTATTATAGATTTTGTCAATTTATAGGATTGGTTACATGGACATCAGAAAGCTTGAAGCATTTTGCAAGGTGTATGAGCTGCAGAGTTTTTCCAAGGCTGGCGAGGCCATGTTCCTCTCGCAGCCGACAATCAGTTCCCATGTGGCCAATCTTGAGGACGAGTTGGGCGTAAAGCTGTTTGATCGGCTGGGCCGCAAGATTATGCCCACCCAGGCCGGGAATGTCCTCTACGAGAGTATGGTGAGCGTTTTTCGGAGCCTGGATCGGGCAAAGGCGGCCATTGAGGTCCTGCGTGACCGGGTGGTAGGCGAACTTCAGGTCGGATGCAGTACCATTCCCTCCCACAGCATTTTGCCCGAGCTTCTCAAGTCCTTTTCCGCCAAGTTTCCCGAAGTTTCGTTTATCGTGCATACCGCGGATTCCTGCGAAGTCATCAAACGGGTGGCATCCGGCGACTGGCCCGTCGGCATTGTCGGCAAGCGGCCGGAGGAAGATGAGTTGACCGCCACGCTTTTGGCCCGTGACGAGACCATTCTCGTGGCGTCGCCCGACGCCCCTTGGCTGCCCGCCGAGCGCGAACCGTCCCTTGGCAGGCTTGTCGAATTGCCGTGGGTCATGCGGGTCAAAGGATCGGCCACGCGGATGGTGTTGGAAGACGCTTTGAAGAGCGCGGGCTATTCCCTGCAGGACCTTAACGTCCGTTGCAGGGTGGAAGGGACGTGCGAAAGCCTGGCTCATGCCGTGCACGGCGTCGGGGTTTGCTTCACGTCCAAGCTGGCCGCTCAATCACTGCTCGACAGCGGTGAGGTGGTTCGCATCAACGCTCCGGCCCTTGAAGGGCGCAGAGAGTTTTATCTCATCCACCATGGCGGCCGGTACATGTTCCCGGCGTTGAAGGCGTTTGTCGGGTTCGTCAGTTAGACTGCTTCCGGCAGGAAAACCAATTCCGGGACCCGGTCTATGATCTTGGTCTCAACCAGGTTTTCATAGAACGTCCTCATGCCTTTCTGCTCCTCGTCCCCGAGATCGTAGACCAGACCGTCGAAGTAGGAACACATTTCCTCGTCGTTCAGGTTGCTTTCCTCGGCGGCCATGACGCAGACGTCGCTGATGTTCTCTATTCCCCATCGTTTGCCCGCCAGGAGCATCTCTGCCGCCTGCTTCACTCTTCCCCTATCCCGCTCCCAACTCTCTCGCTGCACGATCCATACGCCGAATATGAATGGCAGGCCGGTTAGTTGCCGCCATGCCTCGCCGAGGTCTATGCGGTGCGGGTAGTCCGGGTGATAGCGCAGGTTCAGCGCTTCGTCGCCGATGCACAGGATGGCTTCGGGACGTTCTCCTTTTTCAAGGATCGCGGTGGCGTTATCCGTGAAGAAGCCTGTTTCGATCTTCCACAGTTTGGCCTGAAGGACCCGGAGCAGTGCGGCGGAGGTGTGGGTCTGTGAACTTACCAGGATGGTTTCTCCGTTCAGTTCCTCCACCGGCCGACGGCTCAGGAGCAGCACGGACTGAACCGGGCCACGGCTGCCTATGGCGATGTCCGGAATGAGGTAGTATTTGTCCGCGTGGCGTGCGTATTCCACGCTGGAGGCTGCGGACAGGTCGAGCTTGCCCGCGTCCATGAGCTTGTTCAACTCGGCCGGCGGCCCGGAGGTCACTTCGCAATCGAGGGGAAGGATGCCGGATTCCAGCGGATGATAGATGGGCAGAACATTGAGATAGCCGATTTTCCCGAGACGAACGGACATTACTTTGCCTCCATCAGTGTATAGTCCATCGTGCGTTGCCGGGGAATGAACCCGGCGCCCTCGACGAGGCGGTGGATTTCCTCGCGGGAGAGGCGGAAAGAAACGCCTGCGGCTTTGACCACGTTTTCTTCGATCATGGTGGAGCCGAAATCGTTACCGCCGAAATAGAGGGCCAACTGCGCGATTTTCGGCCCCATGGTCACCCAGGAGACCTGGATGTTGTCCACGTTGTCGAGGACGATGCGGGAAACGGCCAGGGTACGCAGGTACTCGATGCTCGTCAGCTTGCGGCACCGGGACAGGGCGGTGTGGTCCGGCTGGAATGTCCAGGGAATGAAGGCCGTGAACCCGCCGGTGCGGTCCTGAACGTCGCGTACGCGGAAAAGGTGCTCCAAACGCTGGGCCGGAGTTTCCAGGTGGCCGAACATCATGGTCGCGGTGGTGCGGAGTCCCTGCCTGTGGGCTTCTTCCATGACGCCGAGCCATTGGTCGGACGGGCATTTGTTGGGAGCCACTCTGGAACGTACCTCGTCCACCAGTATCTCGGCTCCGCCGCCGGGAATGGAGTCCAGCCCGGCCTCGCGCAACCGCCGGATGACTTCGCTCACGGGGATGCCTTCCTTTTCGCTCCAGAAAACCACCTCGGGCGGAGAAAATGCGTGAATGTGCACGGGATGGTTTTTCTTGATCCAGCGCAGCATATCCTCATACCAGGTCAGCGGCAGGTCCGGATGGTGCCCGCCTTGCATCAGTATCTGGGTGCCGCCCAGGGCCACGGTTTCGTCGATCTTGCGTCCGATCTCCTCGAAGGAGAGCACATACCCGTCCTTGTCGCCCGGTTCGCGGTAGAACGCGCAAAACTTGCAGCAGCATACGCAGACGTTGGAATAGTTGATGTTCCGGTCCACCACGTAGGTGACCAGCGGATCGGGATGCTTGTTCAGGCGGACCTGATGGGCCAGTTGGCCGAGGTCGTGAAAATCCGCCTCGGCATACAACAACCGGGCCTCGTCAAATCCGATGCGTTCGCCGCTCGACACTTTTTCGAATATCTTGTTCAGTTCACTCATGGTATTGCTCGCAAGCGCTATCCCTGTTGCCCCGGCCCGCCTCGAATCGTCTCAAGCGGTTCGCAGCGGGTTGAGGAAGCGAAGGCGTTGTTACACTTCGTTGAAAAAGCCGTCGCGTTCGACGGGAGTGCAGCCGCAGCCCCGAATCATGTCTTCGAGTTCGGATCTGCTCAGCCCCTGTTCCGAGGTGGCTCCCGCTTCGTGGCCGATTTTTTCTTCTATGACGGTGCCGTCGAAGTCGTCCGCTCCGAACTTGAGCGCCGCCTGAGCCTGCTTTACGCCGAGCATGACCCAGTAGGCCTTGATGTGCGGGATGTTGTCGAGGAGCAGGCGGGAGACGGCGATGGTCCGCAACTCTTCGAGTCCCGTCAGCGGGTTGTCGATCTTGAGTTGGCTGTTTTCCGTCAGGAAGGGGAGCGGGATGAAGCAGGTATAGCCGCCGCCCCGGTCCTGGGACTCGCGCAGTCGGATGAGATGGTCCACGCGGTCTTCCAGAGATTCGATGTGGCCAAAAAGCATGGTGGCGTTGGTCTTGAGGTCGAGTCCGTGGGCCTCTTCATGGATGGCCAGCCACTGGTCCGCCGTGGCCTTGCGCGGGCAGAGCCGTTCCCGGACGTTCGGCGCGAAAATTTCGGCTCCGCCGCCGGGCAGCATACCGAGTCCGGCTTCCTTGAGGCGGGACAGGACTTCGCGGGAGGAGATACCCTCCAGGCTAGCGAAGTGGGCGATTTCCACGGCGGTGAAACACTTGAGAACCGCATCCGGATAGCGGTCCCGGACAGCGCTGAGGATGTCCTCGAAATAGGCCAGGCCGAGCCTGGGGTGGCAGCCGCCCACGATGTGGACTTCGCGCGGCGGGAGCGGGGCGGCTTCGAGCTTGGCGAGGACGTCCTCGCGGGTGAGGACGAAGCCGCCGCTTTGGCCTTCCTCGCGCTGGTAGGCACAGAATACGCAGCCGTTGACGCAGACGTTGGTGTAGTTGACATGGCGGTTGACCACGTAGAACGCCTTGTCCCCGTGAAGACGGGTGCGCGCGCGATGGGCCAGGGCGCCCACGGCCAGCGGTTCCGGGCAGCGGAAGAGGCGCAAGCCGTCCTCGAAGGAGAGGCGTTGGCCCGCTTCGACCTTGTCCCGGATGTCGGCCAGATTCATGTTTTCGAAATAGTCGCTCTTGAACAGGGTCATGCGGTTACTCCTGTGAAGGGGCGTCGGCCAGGCCGTGGCGTAGAAAAGCCGCCAGGGCGCGGGCGCGGGCCTGTAGGTTGGCTGCCGGGGCGAGCCCGTTATCCAGTGAAGGCACGGCGTATCCCTGGAGGAAGCGGTCCATGACCGCATGGAGGGTGAAGACGGCCATGTCCACATCCAGGGAGGCCGGGAGCTCTCCGGCCTTGATGCCGCTCTCGATGAGCTGTCGGAGGTACTTGGCGTTCGCCCCCCGGATTTCGCCGAGGAAGCGTTCGCGCAACGGAAAACTTTCGTTGAAGAGCATTTTCAGATAGATGCGGTAAAGGTTTGGGTGCTCGTCCACGAATTGGGCTCCGGCCAGGAAGCTCTGCTCGATGCGTTCGAAGAAATCGAGATCGGGCGTGGCACGGATGGCTTTGAGCGGTTTTTTGAAACCGGCGACAGCGTGGCCGAAGAGGTGTTCGAACAGCCCCTGTTTGTTGCCGAAATATTTGAACAGCGAACCTTTGGCGATGCCCAGGCGGTCCACGATGCGGTTGATGGACGCCTGGTGGTAGCCGTGCTCGGCGAATTCCACGGTTGCTTCGTCCAGAACCCGGCGTTGCTTTTCTTCGGGCAGATTTTCAAAAGTTTTTTTGATTGCCATAGTCTTTGCGTACTTGCGTTTTCCGTTTGGTTTCATTAGTGGTGACCAGGTGGTCACCTTGATTACAAGGGGGCGGCAATCGTGTCAAGTATGGTGTGAAAATCAGTAAAAGAGGTATGTTGTCATGCAAGAAAATCTGACTCTAGGCTATTCTCCCTGTCCCAACGACACGTTCATCTTTCACGCCCTTTCCACCGGGCTGGTTCCGTGGCCGGGGGGGCTCGACGTGACCTTGGCGGATGTGGAGGAACTCAATGGGCTGGCGGCGCAAGGCGCATTGGACGTGGTCAAGGTGTCCACGGCTGCGGCCGCATCCATTCTGGATGACTACGTGCTTCTGCGGGCGGGCGGAGCCATGGGCTACGGCGCAGGGCCTGTGCTGGTGGCGGGACGGTCAAGACCGTTCGCATCTCTGGATGGTTGCAAGGTGGCCATCCCCGGAGAGAAGACGACGGCCAACCTGATTTTCGGGCTGTGTTGCCGTGAGGTCAACATATCGGTCACGCGCCTGCCCATGGTTTTCGATGAGGTGATGCCCGCCGTGGAGGCCGGGCTGGCGGACGCCGGGGTGGTTATTCACGAGGGACGGTTCACCTTCGCCGGGCGCGGTCTCTACCGGGTACTCGATCTGGGCGCGTGGTGGGAGGCGCATACCGGTCTGCCCATTCCGTTGGGGGCCATCGCCATCAAGCGTTCGCTGGGGGAGGAAATGGCCCGGCGCATGAACGAGGCCATTCGTCAGAGCCTGCTTTACGCCCGGCGCAAGCCCGAAGCAGGGCGCGACTATGTGCGCGAGCACGCCCAGGAACTGAGTCCCTCGGTCATTCGCACCCATATCGAGACTTTCGTCACGGACTACAGTTTGGATGTCGGTGAGGCCGGAATCCAGGCGGTTTCGCGTCTTTTGGCCGAGGCGGGCTGCGAACGCGAGGATATTTTCATAGAGATTTAGTCGGTCGAGGCGCTTTTCTCGGCTCGGGAGCCCTGGCTGACGTACACGCCGGCGATGACCAGGGCCGAGGCCGCGTACTGCATCCAGTTGAGCCGTTCGCCAAGCAGGACGAGTCCCATGCCAAGGGTGATGACCGGGATCAGGTTGATGAACGCCGACGCCTGGGCCGTGGGAATCTTGGACATTCCGTAGTTGTACATCCCATAGGCGCCGAGGCTCACGAACACCCCCAGGTAGAGGATGGCGGCGACTCCGGTGAAGTCGAAGGCCGTGGGCAACTCCGTGGTGGGCAGGAACAGGAGCGGGAAATAGAACGCCGACCCGACGAACGCCTGAACCATTGTCAGGAACCACGGGCTGTAGCGCGGAGTGAGCTTCTTGAGAGAGATCATGTAGCCGCAGGCGCAGACCATGGCCAGGAATTCCAGAAAGTTGCCGAGCGTGGGGTTGGATGCCGTGGCCGTCGGTTCGGCCACGCTGGAGAGGATCACCGCGCCGACGATGGCCAGACAGAATCCGGCGACGGTCCGCCATTTCAGCGGCTCTTTCAATGTCAGACGGGCGGCCACGGCCACCATGAGCGGCAGCAGGGCGCAGATCATCCCGGCCTGGGAGGCGTCCGTATAGGTCAGGGCCATGGCTTCGAACACGAAATACAGCCCGGGTTCGCAGATGCCCATGAAGGCGAGCAGCTTCCAGTCGCCCGGCTGGTAGTCGATCTTCCGCAGGTTCTTGAAGACCAGCAGGAAGCAGATCGAGGCCACGAACATGCGGCCGAAAATGACCACCATGGGATCGAAACGCTGAAAGGCGATCTTCAGAACAATAAACGAACTGGCCCACAGCAGCACGGCGGCCCAAAGCGCCGCCAATGCGCGCGTTTTCCCTTCAGCTAAGACCATGGAACATACTCCTGAGAATGTGATCGAACCATCTAACATTGTTAATCTGTGAAGGGAATAGCGGTCGCCATCACATATTCGGATGGAGTACATAGGCCGTTTCGGATCTCAAAACGAGAAAAGGGCCCAACTTTCGCTGGACCCTTTTCCCGGTGTTCTATGAAATATCAGCCTAGTGGGGGCAGACGGCAAGCACGTTGACCGGCTTGAACCCGTTGGCCGGGTCCTCCGCATAGCGGCAACCCAGATGGGAATCGTCGCGTTTATGCATGATGTCGGTCTCGGAGCCGATATAGTGCGGGCAACTGTTGTTGTTGCAGATGAGGATAACCCCCCAGCCCGTTTCGGGCGGGGCCAGCCAGGCGTCCAGCCGTTTTCCGCAATGCGGGCAGTCCCTGTCGGGCAATTCCGTGACGATGCCGGCGTATTCGTGGATAACCATCTATATCATCTCCTTGGATGCGGCGATCAGGCCGTCGTTGATTCAATAAGCAAAGATAATCCTGGAAAACCCGCCGTCAAGAGCTCCATTTCATTTTTTGAGTCCCGGCGGCTTTAAGCCGGACATTTTCTTCGAAATGCCGGTCAGTTCTCATCCGGCAGGCTGCGGAGGAGGCGGAAAAGGGCGCGGGAATCCTTGGGAGCCTTGCCGTTCGCGTTTTCACGGCGCGCTCCGAGAGTCAGTTGCCGGAGTTTCTGGCCCTCGTCGGGGTGGTTGTCGAACAAGGTTTGGAGCAGGTCGTCGTCGCCGTCCACAAGGCGGTCCCGAAGGGATTCCACCCGTTTGAATTCGCTGGTTTTGACTGCGTGGCCGAGCTTGGCGGCCTCCACCAGTTCGCTGACGTGGGTAGTGTCGAACGTGCGCATGAGTTTGCCCACGTACTGCATGTGGCGGCGTTTGGCCTCATGTTTGGTCATGGTCTTGATAAGCAGCAGGGCCTTTTCCACTTCGGGCGGCAGGTCCGCTTCCTTGACCACTTTGTCGCCCAACGCCGCCAGATCGGCCCCGAGCTGTTGCAGGGCTGTCATGTCGCGCTTGAGCTGGGAACGGCTGGGGCGATCTTCGAACTCGTCGAATTCCTCGGGACGGTAGGTTGTTTTTTTCTTGCCCATCAATTTTTGAGCGGCGCGGCGGCCATATCGGTTTCAAGGTTTGCGAAAATGTTCCGGACGGCCAGGGTCATGGCTTGGACCAGGGCGTCGGGGGTGGGCGAAGACATCGGGATCCTCTCCTTGTACGACCCGGAGAAGACGATCGCGTTGTCCTGGGTGGACTCGTCCACCGCAAAGAACTGCATCTCGACCACGGCCGCCGGTTGGGCGGTGGAGTAATCGCCGTACAAAGCGTTGATAGTTCCCTCCAGGGTCAGTCCCGGCACGATCATGCTGCCCGGTTCGATGACATGCCTGAACAGGCCCGAAGCACTCAGCCAGCGGCGCAGTTCGGTGGTCAGCATGTTGGATGGGGGAACGAAGAACTTGTTGTAGAAGTCGGATTCGATGTGCCCTTCGGCCCCCCTGTAGACCAGCTCGCGGGTATTGTACAGGTCCGAGGCCGACAGGCGGCGGACAAGGAGGACGAAATCCTTCGGGGCGTCAACCCGTGGAGCGGTTCGAGCTGGGGATATCTGGTAGAACCGTCTGTCCAGGGGCTGGGCTCCTAGTTTGACGCAGGCGGACGCTGCCAGGGCCGCGATCAGCATGGCGGTGAGTATGGCGTATCGTTTCATGGCGAGCATCCTTTAATTGTTTTCGGGGTGGGGTTTGCTTGGCGGGGTGCCGAAAAGTATTCCGGATGGATATCTTTTGGCCTCGTCCGTGAGTTCCTTGACGTTCAGCATGATCTCCCTGGTGTCTTCGAGGATGGAGCTGATGTTTGTCTCCTGGGAAGCGACAACCCCGTTGAGGCGGTTGACCAGGGTGTGGACCTTGCCCACGGCGGCGGCCAGGTCCGCCGACGCCTGGGAGATGTTGTCCAGGGTGGGGGCGATATTGTCCATGGCTTCGCCCATGCGGGGGTCGGCCAGGGTTTTGCTCAGGTTTTGGGTGGCCAGTTTGAAGCTCGCTACGGCCTCTCTGGCTTCGGCGGCCGTCTGGATGATGTCGTCCGCCGACTCCTCGGTGATCCGGTCGACGTTCTTCAGGATCGAAGCCGTGTTTGGAATGATGGATTCGGCCGCAGGGTCGCCCAGGAGCTTGTCCGAGCGGGCCAGGATGCTCTCGGTGGATCGGAGGATGCCGAGGATTCGGGTGCCCGCTTCCTTGCCCCCTTCGGCCTTCATGAAGTCGTCGAGGGTGCCGACGATGGATTTGACGTCCTTGATGATGGATTCGATATCTTCCTGTTTGAGGCCGCTGACCGTCCTGCTGATGGTAGTGAACGCCTCCTCGATCCGGCTCAGCGTGGACGGCACGGACGGGACGTAGGCATATGTCGGCGTCCATTGGATGGGCAGGGGGGGATTGTTCTTCGGGTCTTCGTAGGTCGTGTTCAGAAAGAGCTGGCCGGTCAGGCCAAGGGAGGTGGCCCTGATACGCATTCCCCGTTTGGTTTCCCGTTCGATGTGGGCGTTGAATTCCTTCTCGGTCATTTCCTCGAAGAGTTCCGGGTTGATTTCGCAGCGAACATAGACGTAGCGCGCTTCGTGGGTATGGGGAAGGTCGTAGATGTTCGTCACGAAGTTGATCTCGGCCACGCGTCCAACCTGGACGCCGCGCAGCTTTACGGGGGAGCCTACGGACAATCCGTTGACGGATTCGTCGAAGTAGGTCTCCAGGGGATAGGCTGTTTGAAAATAGCGCCCGGCCCCGAGGATGATGACGATCGCCAGGAGCATTCCCGTGCCGAGGACGATGTAGAGTCCGAGCTTGAAGTAGTCTTTTTTGCGTACCATGGCCTACCCTTGGGCTGACGGTTGTCCTGTCGGATCGTGTTCGGGGACGCCGATGTTCGGCTGCCTGTGGAAAAAACGTTTGACAAACAGGTTGTCCGACGTGTCCCGCAATACGCGGGGATCGCCTTCGGCCACGATGGATTTGACCGCCTTGTCGAGCATGATAACCCGATCCGCTATTTTGTAAATACTGTCCAATTCGTGGGTGACGATGACGAAGGTGATGCCGAGATTTTTCGAAAGATCGAGGATCAAATCGTCCAGGGCCGCGCTGGAGATGGGGTCCAGGCCCGCTCCCGGCTCGTCCAGGAATAGGATGCCGGGATCGAGCGCCATGGCCCGGGCGATGGCGGCCCGTTTCTTCATGCCGCCCGACAGCGCCGAGGGCATTTTATAGGCCGCGTGCTCCATGTCCACCATGGCCAGTTTGGACAGGGCGATGAGCTCGATGGCCTCGGGCGGAAGGCCGGTGAATTCCTCCAGCGGGAGCATGACGTTCTGAAGCACGGACATGGACCCGAAAAGCGCGCCCATCTGATACATGACCCCGAATTTGCGCATGATGGCCCGGCGCGTGTCGTCCAGGGCGGAAGTCAGTTCGTCCTCTCCGAAATACACCTGTCCGGACATGGGCTCCAGCAGGCCGATCATGTTCTTGAGCAGGGTCGACTTGCCGCAGCCGGAGCCGCCGAGGATGATGAAGACTTCACCCTTGCGGATATCGAAGGTGACGTTGTCCACCACGACGTTGCCGCCGTAGCCGCAGGTCAGGTCGCGCACGCTTATGATCGGGGTTTCGTCAGCCATGCCGAATACCTATATGCCCAGGTAGTAAAATGCCACGGCGAAGAGCCCGTCGGCAAAGGCTATGAGGATGATGCCGGAGACCACGGCGCTGGTGGTGGACAGCCCCACGGCGCTGGCTCCGGAACGGGTCTGGATGCCGCGCAGGCAGCCAACGCCCGCCACCAGGAAGCTGAAGACCAGGGCCTTGGCCATGCCGCCCCAGAAATCGCCCATGCCGAGATAGGAGAAGACGCGCGAGGTGAACGTCACCAGAGGATAGCCCATGGAAAGCATGACCACCGCACCGCCCACCAGGCTGGCCAGGTTGAAGAACATGGTCATCAGCGGAACCATGAGAATTGTGGCGATGATCTTGGGAACCACCAGGAATCGCATGGGGGAGAGCCCCATGGTGGTCAGGGCGTCCAGCTCCTCGTTGATCTTCATTGTTCCGATTTCGGCGGCGAAGGCCGATCCGGAACGGGCCGCCAGGAGAATGGATGTGACCAGCGGCCCCATTTCGCGGAACATCACCAGGCCGAGCATGTTCGGCACGAATATTTCGCCCCCGAACCGTTGCAGGCTGATGGCGGACTGGAAGGACATGATGAGGCCCATGAGAAAGCCGATGAGTACGATGATGAACATGGACTGTACGCCCACGTTGATGCAGGCAAGGGCCACGTCCTTCCAGCGTACCTGGCGCGGGCGGACGATCACCTGGCCGAGCAGGGAGAAGGACTCGCCCACGAAGGCGATCATTTCGCGAGTGTTGCGCCAGATGTCGCCTGCGGAGGTCTCTTCGTCGTCCGCATCCCGTCGCTCGGCGTCGCCGTCCCTTCTCTCGGGCAGCGGAGTGTCCCAGGTGAGGGAGACCAGCCCCTTGTCCTCGTCGCTCAGGTTGGCGAGATCGATGGAGGCTTTTTTTTCGGCGCACAACTCCTTCAGCCTGAGGAGCAGGGCTACGCCCGAGCCGTCCATATAGGTCACGCCGCCGCAGTCGGCGGTCAGCCTGGCGAAATCCGCGGCGGCCGCGCTCTTGACCGTCTCGTTCCAGACCGAAGTCGTGCCTGCCGCATCCAGGCGGCCGGACAGGGCTATGGTCAGCCCGCCGTCCCGGCCTGCTATGGAGACTTGCGCGTCGATTCGGTTGTGATCTTTTGGGGTCGCCATGGGTTTTGTTCCCTGCTTGCGGTGAGGCCTTTGCCCAACCCTGTCTATTTGTAAGATTATCTGAGGATGCGGGAAAAGAAAAGCTGTATGTGCGGCCGCGTTCCCGGGCGCGGAAGACGCTTGACAGGATTGTGGAAGAATATTATTTCTTTATTCTATGAATAACAGAAAGATTGACAAATTGGATTTGGAGATTCTGAACATCCTTCAGGAAGACGGAAAGGTTTCCAACGCCGAAATTGCCCGGAAGGTCGGCAAGGCCCCTTCGGCCGTTTTGGAGCGCGTGCGCAAACTGAGGAAGAGCGGAATCATCAAAGGCTATGAATGCATTGTCAACCACAAAGCTCTGGGGCGGGGTCTGACGGCCTTCACATCCATTCGGGTGGAGGAAGGCGTGGGCGCTACCGAGGTCGGCGAGAAGCTGGCCGAGTTCCCCGAGGTTCTGGAGGTTCATTACACGGCAGGGCGGGATTCGTATTTGGTCAAGGTCCGGGTTGAGGATACCGAGGCGTTGCAGACGACGCTGGCCAAGTTCGGGACCATCGGGCCGGTCAGGGACACCAACTCGACCATCGTACTAACCACGGTCAAGGAGTCGAGAGTCATACCGTTGCCCCACGAAAACGACTAGACGCACAAGGAGTCAGCAATGTCCGCAACACCGACCTCCCTGGATCCGAGAGTTATAGCTCGGGGCAGGGAGTTTTTTTCGTCCATTTCCGGAGAATCTCCTTCGGTTTTCAATAAGGGCTGGTGGACCGGGAAGGTCATGGACTGGGCCATGAAAAACGAAGATTTCAAGGTCCAGATGTTCAGATTCGTTGATGTTCTTCCGTACCTGAACACATCGGACTCCCTGTCGCGCCATATCGAAGAATATTTCGCGGGCGAAGATTCCAACATTCCCGACGTGCTCAAATGGGGCGCCACCAAGACCAAGTTCGGCGGCGGGCTGGTGGCCAAGGTCCTGAACAAGACCATACGCTCGAACATCGAGTCCATGGCCCGCCAGTTCATTATCGGTCAGGAGGCCAGGGAGGCGGTCAAGGGCATCAAGAAGCTGCGCAAGGACGGTTTCGCCTTTGTCCTCGATCTGCTCGGCGAGGCCACCGTGTCCGAGGTGGAATCCGGCGCCTACCGCGACGGCTATTTGGAGGTCCTGGACGCCATCCATAAGGAATTGGACAAATGGAAGTCGCTCGACGCTTCCTCCGGCGACCTGGACTGGGGCCATGCGCCCAAGGTCAACGTGGCAGTCAAGCCGTCGGCCTTCTATTCCCAGTCCAAGCCCGTGGACCTGGAAGGCACCGTGGACGGCATGGTCCGCAGCATTGAGCCCGTCTACAGAAAGGTCATGGAGATGGGCGGGTTCATGTGCATCGACATGGAGCAGCTCAAGTACAAGGAAGCCACGGTCGAGCTCTACAAGCGGCTGCGGCTCAAGTACCCGAACTACCCGCATTTGGGCATCGTTTTCCAGGCCTATCTCAAGTCCGTGGACGAGGATGTGCGCCTGTTCATCGAGTGGGCGCGCGAGGTCGGCCTTCCCGTATCCATCCGGTTGGTCAAGGGCGCCTATTGGGATTACGAAACCGTGCTGGCCAAGCAGAATGATTGGCCTGTTCCGGTCTGGACCCATAAACCAGAGTCCGATATGGCGCATGAGCGGGTGTCCCGTTATATCCTCGAAAATCACGACATTTGTCATTTCGCCTGCGCTTCGCACAACATCCGGACCATCGCCGCGGTCATGGAGAACGCGGCGGAACTGAAGGTGCCCGAGGACCGCTACGAGTTCCAAGTGCTCTACGGCATGGCGGAACCCGTGCGCAAGGGGCTCAAGAACGTGGCCCGGCGCGTGCGTCTGTACTGCCCTTACGGCGACCTCCTTCCCGGCATGGCCTATCTGGTTCGGCGTCTGCTCGAAAACACGGCAAACGAATCTTTCCTCAAGCAGACCTTCGCCGACGAGGCGGACATGGAACGTCTGCTCGAAAATCCCTCGCAAACCCTGCGACGTCAGCTTGAGGGCAAGTGCAGGACCGACCGTGAGGAGGGAGAAGGCCTGCCCCGTTTCAGGAACTTTCCGCCCGCGGATTTCACGCTCCCGGAAGAGCGCGATGCATATCCCGCGTCCATCGCCAGACTCCGGGCCTCCATGGGCGGACAGGTGCCGCTCTTCATAAACGGGAGGGACGTGGTCACGGGCGACACGCTGGATTCCTACAACCCGGCCAATCCCTCGGAGATCATCGGTTCGGTCTGCCAGGCTGGCGTCGCCGAAGTGGACACCGCCGTGGAAATGGCCCGCGAGGCCTATTATACTTGGCGCGACGTCCCGCCCGAAGAGCGGGCGCAGGCCCTGCTCAGGGCCGCGGCGCATCTCAAGGCCAACGTGCACGAGATGGCCGCGCTCCAGGTCCTCGAGGTGGGCAAGCAGTGGGATCAGGCCCAGGCCGATGTGGGCGAGGCCATCGACTTCCTCGAATACTACGCCCGCGAGATGATCCGCCTGGGCAAGCCCCGCCGCATGGGGCGCGCTCCCGGCGAGATGAGCCATCTCTTTTATCAGGGCAAGGGTGTGGCCGCCGTCATCGCTCCGTGGAACTTCCCCATGGCCATTTCCGTGGGCATGGTTTCCGCCGCCATCGTCTGCGGCAACCCGGTGGTCTACAAACCCGCTGGTTCCTCGTCATGCGTGGGCCGCGCCCTTGTGGACATGTGGAAGGCCGCCGGTCTGCCCGACGGGGTCTTCAACTACTGCCCCGGTCGAGGCTCGGTCATGGGCGATCATCTGGTGGACCATCCCGATGTGGCGGTGATCGCCTTTACCGGCTCCATGGAAGTGGGACTGCGCATTCAGGAGCGCGCCGCCGTGGCCCGTCCCGGCCAACAGCAGTGCAAGCGGGTCATCGCCGAAATGGGCGGCAAGAACGCTATTATCGTCGATGATGACGCCGATCTCGACGAGGCCGTGCTCGGCGTGCTTTATTCCGCATTCGGCTTTCAGGGGCAGAAGTGCTCGGCCTGCTCCAGGGTCGTGGTCCTCGACGCCATCTACGACCGTTTCGTAAATCGTCTCGTCGAGGCAGCCAAGTCCGTCAAGCTCGGCCCGGCCGAGAACCCGGCCAACTACATGGGGCCTGTGGTGGACGAAGCCGCCCGGAAGAACGTCATGCGTTACGTCGGGATCGCGGAGGAAGAGGGCAGGGTGCTCATCAAGCGCGAAGTCTCCGACGACCTCAAGGCCACAGGCGGCTGCTACGTGCCGCTGACCATCGTGGGGGATATTACAAAGGAACACCGCATCGCCCAGGAAGAGGTCTTCGGCCCCGTGCTTTCGGTCATGCGGGCCGCCGACATGGACGAGGCGCTGGAAATCGCCAACTCCACCCGTTTCGCCCTGACCGGGGCCATCTACTCCCGCAGCCCGCACCATCTGGAACGCGCCTCCCGGGAATTCCGCGTGGGCAATCTGTATCTGAACAAGCCATCGGTGGGCGCGCTAGTGGAACGCCATGCATTCGGCGGCTTCATGATGTCCGGCGTGGGCTCCAAGTCGGGCGGGCCGGACTACCTGCTTCAGTTTATGGACCCGCGCCTGGTTTGCGAGAACACCATGCGTCGGGGCTTCGCCCCTATAGAAGAGGACGACGACTGGCTGAGCTAGCCGGTTTCGCCATTTGGAAGAGCAAGCCCTGCCCGGTTAACCGGGCAGGGCTTTTTTGGGGATTACTCCTTTAATTCACCGAAGAGGAAGATCAGGTGTTGAAAGCCGCTTCGCGGCGATAGTCGGGTAATTTCGCCTCCGGCGGGCAAGGGCTCACACCCTTGCATCCCCTGTATGCGCCTTCGGCGCGGGTTTTTCGGCTTCGCGGCGTCCTGCCGAGACGCCGGGAGTCGGGTTTAGAGATCATTTTTTTGTGTGATATCCCGATGGTTGCCGGTTTCATTTTCCATGACGCTTCCGCTTCCTTTATGTGCTTCGTCAATCATCTCCTTGCCAGGGGGCTGATGCGCGTCGCGCGTGCAAAAAGGTTCGCGACAGGGCAACTTTTTTCATTTTTTTTCTGTTCGGACGTTTTGGGGGCTTTGACTTTTTCAATGATATTATACCCCTTGATTGTGAAACTGAGTGTTTGCTCAGTTTCGCAGGTTTCTTTGACTTTGTGCCATTTTATCCAGTATTAAAGAAAAAACTGAGTGGACACTCGGTTGGATTGGGAAAAAAGGATCAAAGGCATGAAGAAGAAGGAAGCCATCCTCAAGGTCGCCACGTTCATGTTCGCTCACAAGGGGTTTGCGGACACGTCGGGGCAGGAGCTTGCCCGCCTCACCGGAGTGGCCGAGGGGACGATCTTCTATCACTTCAAGACGAAGGAAGGCTTGCTGCTCGCGATCCTCGAAAAGACCAGGGACGAGATAGTGGACCAGTTTGAACGGTTCTTCGAGAACAGGCCGTTCAAATCGGGTCTTGAGATGACGGAGGAGGTCGTTTCTTTCTATCTGTATCTGGCCGGTCTGCTGGAGGACAAGTTCCTGCTCCTTCACCGTCACTTTCTCTACCAGTACTCCGAGTCGAACCCGGAGTTCAGAGCGAACCTGGAAGATATCTACAATTGCCTCGTGGACATCTTCGAGAAGGCTATCGTGACGGGGCAGGAAGACGGCTCCATCGGCATGGAAATCAATCCCAGAAAATCGGCGCTCATTCTGTTTACGATGGCAGATGGTCTGGTTCGATTCAAAAACTACAACCTGTACGATGCGGGCGCGCTGTTCAACGAACTGATGCGCACATGCCGCAGGATGTTGCAGGCGTAATGCAAGGAAGAGGCTGAATGCTTTCACGGATAATCCCTTTCATCGGCTGGTTCAAAGGGTACAATATGGCGGCGCTCCGTGCCGACGCCATCGCGGGGCTGACCGTTGCCCTCGTGCTCATTCCCCAATCCATGGCCTATGCCCAGTTGGCGGGTATGCCCGCCTACTACGGCTTGTATGCGTCCTTTCTTCCCCCCCTGGTGGCGGCCCTGTTCGGCTCCAGCCGTCAGTTGGCCACCGGCCCGGTGGCCGTGGTTTCGCTCATGACGGCGGCATCCCTTGAGCCCCTGGCCACGGCCGGCAGCGAGGGATACATCGCCTACGCCATCCTGCTGGCCCTGATGGTCGGCATATTCCAGCTCCTGCTCGGCGTGCTCAAGCTCGGTCTGGTGGTCAACTTTCTGTCCCACCCCGTGGTCAACGGTTTCACCAACGCCGCGGCCATCATCATCGCTTCTTCCCAGCTTTCCAAGATGTTCGGCGTCTACGTGGACAAGGCGGACCATCATTATGAGACCATCATCCGCGTGGTCGAGAGCGCGGTGCATTACACCCACTGGCCTACGCTGGCCATGGGGGCGCTCGCTTTCGGCATCATGATCTTCCTCAAACGCGTCAATCCGAAGATCCCCAACGTCCTGGTGGCGGTCGTGGTGACCACGGCCCTTTCCTGGGGGCTGGGCTTCAATCACGACGTCAAGGCTCCGCTGGACGCCATCCGCGTTCCCGCCATGCACGACGCCATCAACGGTTTCAACACGGCTGTGGTCGGGATCGAGGATCTGGCCATGCAGCGAACCGCCCTGGGCAAGTCCATGAAGGAAGCCGAGAAAAGCGGGGACCCGGTCGGGATACTCGACATCCAGCACGATCAGAGCGTGGTCAACGTCAAGATGGCCCGCCTCAAGCTCCAGGCGCACGAACTGCGCGCCGGTTTGCGGGAGACCCTGCTTACCGGTGTTGAGCAGGCCGACGGCAGCCTGCTTTTCTTCGCCAAGGACGCGATTCCCGCGGGCATGACCTCGGACGGGCGCACTTGGCGGATCAAGGTCGGCAACGGCAGGCTCGACACTGCTTCCCTGAAGATGATGGGCGGCGGGGCCGTGGTCGGCTCGGTGCCTTCCGGCATTCCCTCCATCAGCGCGCCTTCCCTCGACCTGGAAGTCATGCTGCACCTGGTCCCGTTCGCGGCGATCATTTCTCTGCTCGGCTTCATGGAGGCCATCTCCATCGCCAAGGCCATGGCCGCCAAGACCGGACAGCGCCTGGACCCCAACCAGGAGCTTATCGGCCAGGGACTGGCCAATATTCTCGGCGCGTGCGGCAAGAGCTATCCGGCTTCGGGTTCCTTCTCGCGCTCGGCGGTCAATCTTCAGGCGGGCGCGGTCACCGGCATGTCCAGCGTGTTCACCTCGCTGATGGTCGTCGTCGCCCTGCTTTTCTTCACTCCGCTGCTCTACCATCTGCCCCAGGCCGTACTGGCCGCGGTCATCATGATGGCCGTCATCGGGCTCATCAACGCTTCGGGCTTCATCCATGCCTGGAAGGCCCAGTGGTATGACGGGGCCATCTCCATCCTGTCCTTCATTTGCACCTTGGCTTTCGCCCCGCATCTGGACAAGGGCATCATGGTCGGCGTCGTCCTTTCCCTGCTTGTCTTCCTGTACAAGTCCATGCGCCCCCGCGTCGCCACTCTGTCCCGTTCCGAGGACAAGTCCCTGCGCGACGCCACGGCCTTCGGTCTCAGGGAGTGCAGGCATATCGCCCTGGTTCGCTTCGACGGTCCGCTCTTCTTCGCCAACGCGAGTTTCCTTGAGGACCAGATCACCGAGCGGATGATGGGCAACGACAAGCTTCGGCATATCATTATCGTGGCCAACGGTATCAACGACATGGACGCCTCGGGCGAGGAAGCCTTGTCGCTGATCGTGGACCGGGTCCGGTCCAGCGGTCTCGATATCTCGTTGTGCGGGGTGAACGAGTCGGTCATGGCCGTGCTCGAACGCACCCACCTGCTGGAGAAGATCGGCAGGGACCACGTTTACGCCACCATGGAGAACGCCATCTGCGCCACGCACGAGAGTGCGCATCATGATGGCCAGGAAGATAACTGTCCTCTCACCACTGTTTGCCGCCTGGCCTAAGGCGAGAAAAGGGAGTCAATATGTCTGTCATTACCGTGTTCAACGGATTGTTCTGCGAGGCCGGAGTGGTGGTCAAGCGCGTTGTGGACGCCACGGACTGCCGCCTGGTCACCGACCAAGAGATCGTGGCCGACGCCTCCAAGCTGTCCGGCCTGGCCGAGGACCGCATCGCCCGGGCCTTCCAGGCCAAGGCTTCGGTCTTCAACGCCTTCAGTCACGAAAAGGAGCAGGCCATCGCCTGGATGCGCCTCGCCGTGGCGAAGCGGCTGGTCGCCGGAGAGAACCTCATCATTCCCGGGTTCGCTTCCCAGTTGCCCGATCCCGAGATCGGCCACATCCTCAAGGTTTGCCTTATTTCCGACATGAAGGCCCGCCTGGCCGTGGCAGAGCGTGAGGAAGGCTTCGCTGAGAAGCACGCCATGAAGCTCATCCGCAAGGATGACGAGGACCGCGCCGCCTGGGTCAAGGCCCTGCGGGAAGCCGACGACCCGTGGTCCGGCGTCCTCTACGATCTGGTTCTGCCCGTGGCCTCCACCGGCGTGGATCGTTCCGCCGACCTTATCGTCGAGCAGCTTTCCAACTCCGCGGTCAAGGTTACGGACCGTTCCCGCGCTGCCGTAAAGGATTTCCTGCTGGCCGCGCGGGTCGAAACCGTGCTCGCCAGGGAGGGACACAACGTCCAGGTGGGCGCGAGCAAGGGCACCATCACCCTGACCATCAACAAGCACGTGCTCCTGTTGGAGAAGCTGGAGCGCGAACTCAAGACCATCGTCTCCGATGTGGAAGGCGTCCTGGCCGTTGAGTGTCAGGTGGGCAAGGGATTCCACCAGACCGATATCTACCGCAAGATGGACTTCGAGGTGCCTTCCAAGGTCCTGTTGGTTGACGACGAGCGCGAGTTCGTCCAAACCCTGTCCGAACGCCTGATGATGCGTGACATGGGCTCGGCCGTGGTCTACGATGGCGAATCCGCCTTGAACCTGGTCCAAGAAGACGAACCCGAAGTCATGATCCTCGACCTGAAGATGCCCGGCATAGACGGCATCGAGGTTCTGCGTCGCGTCAAGCGTGAACATCCCGACATCGAGGTCATCATCCTGACCGGCCACGGTTCGGAGGATGATCGGAAGGTGTGCATGGAACTGGGCGCGTTCGCCTACCTGCACAAGCCCGTGGACATCGACGTCCTGAGCGAGACGCTCAAGGCGGCCAACGATAAGATTCGGGCTGGAAAGTAACCGTAAAAGCCGGGTGGCGTCATGGCATTGTTCGAGAAGATACGACCGCAGTTCTGGGATACGGACAGCGACGGCGGAGCAGGCAAGAGCCTCTTCGATTACCGGCGCATCTGGCGCTTCGCCATTATTTTACTGGCGCTGGTGGCTCTCATTCCCCTGATGGTTATGGCCTTCATCGACTATAACGTCACCCGGCATTCCCTGGAGTCGGAGAATCTGCTCCGCGCGGCCAGGACCACCTCCAACACCCGCCGGTCCGTGGCCTACTTCCTGGAGGAACGGTCCAAGGCGCTGGAGTTCCTGATTCAGAATCAGGGCATCGCTGCGCTGCGCGACAAGGAAAACCTGGCCAAGGTCATGTCCTCCCTGGAAAAGAGCTTCGGCGGGTTCGTGGATATCGGCGTGATCGATGCCAAGGGGCATCAGATCGCCTACATCGGTCCGTACGACCTGCTCGGCCGCGATTACAGCGGCCAGGAGGGGTTCGCCACCACCATGACCCACGGCACCTACATCAGCCGGGTCTTTCTCGGGTTCCGCGACGAGCCGCACCTGGTCATCTCGCGGAAGGTCAGGGACGATCGGACCGGGCAGGATTACATGCTTCGGGCCACTCTGGACACGGACCAGTTCAATTCCATTCTGACCTCCCTGGATTTGCCGGGCGGCGGAGACGCCTTCGCGGTGGACCGCAACGGCATCATCCAGACCCCGTCCAAGCAGCACGGCGCATTGCTGACCAAGGTGGACCTGACCATTCCCGGCTATTCCGAGAAGACCAGCGTGCAGCAGGTCCGGGGCGCGAACGGCGAAGAGTACACGGTCGGGTACGCCTATGTTCACGACACTCCGTTCATCGTTCTCGTGGTCAAACGCACCCGTGAGCTGATGAAGCCGTTGCAGACCATACGCATGGAGCTGCTCTGGATACTCATAACGAGCATCGCCGTGATCCTGCTGGTCATCGTGGGCGTGGCCACCCACATGGTCAACAAGATATACATCGCGGACCAGACCAGGGCGCGCACCCTGCATCGCATGGAGCACACCAACCGCATGGCCTCCATCGGGCGGCTGGCGGCGGGCGTGGCTCACGAGATCAACAACCCGCTGGCCATCATCAACGAGAAGGCCGGATTGATCCGCGACCTGTTTGTTTTCAAGCAGGAATACGCCCACGACGAGCGGCTGCTCGGAAACATCGACTCCATTCTCAGTTCCGTGGCCCGGTGCGGCAAGATCACCAAGCGGCTGCTCAGCTTCGCCCGGCACATCGACGTGGAGATGGACGAGATCGAGTTCAACGATCTCGCCAACGAGGTCATCGACTTCCTGCGCAAGGAGGCGGAATACCGTTCCATCTCCATCGAGATGGACGTGCCGGAAAACCTGCCTCCGTTCATCTCCGATCGGGGCAAGTTGCAGCAGATATTCCTTAATCTGGTGAACAACGCCTTCCAGGCCATGAACGACGGCGGCCATCTGTATATTTCCGCCCGGGACACGGCCTGCGACCATCTGATTTTTGTGGTGGAGGACGACGGATGCGGCATCCCGCAGTCTGACATCAAGCGCATCTTCGATCCGTTCTTCTCCACGAAGAAGAAGTCCGGGGGCACGGGGCTCGGCCTGTCCATCACCTATGGCCTGGTCCAGGAACTGGGCGGGACCATGACCGTTGAGAGCGAGGTGGGCAAGGGCACGACCTTCACCATCGTCATGCCTCTCAAGGGGGCCAAGCCCGAAGACAACAGGAAAGACAAGGCATAGCATGAAAGTACTTTTGGTAGACGACGAAGTGGAACTGGTTTCCGCCATGGCCGAGCGGCTCGGATTCCGCGGCCTGGAAGCGGACTGGACGGACAACGGCGAATCGGCTCTGGAGATGGCCGACGCCAACGATTACGACGTGGCTGTTCTGGACATGAAAATGCCCAGGTTGAGCGGCCTGGAGCTTATGGAGCGGATGGCCGCGAAACACCCCGGCATGAAGTTCATCTTCCTGTCCGGGCATGGCTCGGAATCGGATTTCAAGGCGGGCTGCGCGGCGGGCTGCAACTATCTCATCAAGCCCATTCAGCTCGAGGATCTCGTCGCCCTGATCCACAAGGCGACGGAGTAAGGACAAAGGAGTGACCATGAGCCAGACCCCCTGCGTGACCCGCGACGGGCTGCGATTTTTCGGACGCGTCAGCGCATCCGTGTCCCATGAGATCAAGAACGTGTTCGCCGTCATCAACGAGGCGGCCGGTCTGATCGAGGATTTCACGCTCATGGCCGAGCGCGGTATGCCCATCCGGCCGGAGCGGCTGAAGAGCGCGGCCAATTCCATTCAGGGACAGATACGGCGCGGCGATGCCATTGTCCGGAACATGAATGCGTTCGCGCACTCCACGGATGAAGACGTTCGTGAACTCGACCTGGTCGAGGGCCTGAGCCTGGCCGTGGCCCTGACCTCCCGTTTTGCCGATATGCGGCAGATCAAGCTGTCCATGGGCGACTGCAAGCCCGTGTCCATGGCTGTGTGCCCCTTTGATCTGACGCGGCTGCTGCACTCCTCCTTCGCGGCGGCCTTTGATTCCATGAAACCGGGCGACTCGCTGATTGTCACCGTCTCGTCCGTCGAGGGCGGCGCATCGTTCTCCCTTTTCGTGCCCGGAAAGGATGCGCCGCTGAGGAATGACGAACCGTTCGCCGACCTGGCCCGCGCCATGGGCGTTCGCGTCGAAGTGAACGAAAGGACCGGGGCCAGCGAATTGCGGCTTGCTGCCGCGGGCGCTCCCGCGTAAGACAACTTCATACCTGATCGGAGAAGAAAGAAATGGCAGAAAAAGTGCTGCTTATCGATGATGAAGTGGAATTCCTCGAAGCTCTGTCCGAGCGGATGGAGATCCGGGGCATGGATGTGACCACGGCCGACAACGCCGACAACGCCGTCAACGCGATCAAGTCGGGCGACTACGACGCCATCGTGTTGGACCTTCAGATGCCGGATATGAATGGGATCGAGATGCTCAAGGTCATCAAGAAGGGCAATCCGGACATGCAGGTCATCCTGCTCACCGGCCAGGCCACTCTTGAGGCGGGCATTCAAGCCATGAAGCTTGGCGCCATGGACTTCATGGAGAAGCCCGCGGATATCGACGCCCTGACCGACAAGATCAAGAAGGCGCAGGCCAAGAAGATGGTCATTGTGGAAAAGAAGACCGAGAAAAAGGTCAACGAGATTCTCAAGTCCAAGGGGTGGTAGCCTCTCGGGCGGACGGCGAAAAAAAGGCTGCCGGGATTATCCCGGCAGCCTTTTCGTTTGTCGAGGGGCGGGCGGTCAGTCGCCCAGCACCAAGGTCATGGAGTGCCAGGCCGCTCCGCCGTGGGTGGAGCTGGACAGCCCGTCGTCAGCGAAGCCGAAGCGGGCGTAGTAGGGGATGAGCGGCTCCTTGCAGAGCAGCTTGATCGCGGCCTTGCCCAAGTCCCGGGCATGTTCGATGAAGTTGGTCAGGAGCTTTCCGGCGATGCCGCGCTTCTGGAAGCTGGGGAGCACGGAAAGCGAAAAGATAACCATGTTGCGGCCATCCGGATCGTGTCCGATGAGCTGCTTGAATTCCTCGTCCGTGATGTCGTCCTTGTCGGTGGAACCGGCATTCACCTGGCCGACCACGCGGCCTTCCCATTCGGCCACCAGAAAACCTTCCGGGTAGATCTCGATACGGTTGCGCAGGCTGCTGGCCCAGGCGGCTTCGGCGGGCGGGAAGCAGTTGGCCTCAATGGTGTGGCAGGCGGGCAGGTCGTCCATGTCCGCGTGGCGGATGGTCAGGGCTTTCAGCATCAATCCAGCTCCACGCCCTCAAGGGCGGTTTCGAGTTCTTCCCAAGTCTCATAGGCGATTTCAAGATCCGACTCAAGAGCTTCCAGACGTTGTTGGTCCTGGGCCATCATTTCACCGGAATTCTTGTAGTAACCGGCCGAGGACATACGCTCCTGCAATTCGCCGAGTTCGGTTTCCAGCCTCTCGATGAGGGCGGGCATTTCCTTGAGCTTGTCCCGCTTTTTCCCGAGCTCGAACTTTTCCTTGTAGCTCAGTTTCCGCTTGGCCGCCTTTGGCTTTTCCTCGGGCTCAGCCTTGCAGGTGGCCGGAGCCGGGGCCGAAACCGTCCGGGGCCGTTGGCGGAGCCAGTCGTCATATCCGCCCACATACTCCGCGACCAGGCCGTTGCCCTCGAAACCGATGGTCGATGTGACCACGTTGTTCAGGAATTCCCGGTCATGGCTGACCAGCAGCAGGGTGCCGGTATAGTCCATGAGCAGCTCTTCCAGGAGGTCCAGCGTCTCGGCGTCCAGGTCGTTGGTGGGTTCGTCCATGACAAGGACGTTGAAGGGCCGGGTGAACAACCGGGCCAGGAGCAGCCGGTTGCGCTCCCCGCCGGAGAGCACGCCCACCGGAACCTTGGACCGGTCCGGGGTGAACAGGAAATTCTTGAGATGGGTCATGACGTGGACGCGGTTGCCGTTGATGTCCACGAAGTCGTTACCTTCGGCCACGTTGTAGCGGGCCGAGCGGGACTCGTCGAGCTGTTCCCGGAGCTGGTCGAAGTAGCTGACCTGGAGATTTACTCCGTGGCGGATCGAGCCGGATTGCGGTTTCAGCTCACCGAGAAGGATTTTGAGCAGGGTGGTCTTGCCCGCGCCGTTCGGCCCGATGAAGCCGACTTTGTCGCCGCGCATGATCGTGGCGGAGAAATTCGAGATGAGCGGCGTGTCGTCGTAACCGAAGCACAGGTCCTTGGCCTCGATGACGAGCTTGCCGGTGCGTTCAGCGTCCTGGACGATCATCTTGACCGAGCCCACGCGCTCCCGCCGGGCCTTGCGCTCCTCGCGCATCTTCAGCAGGTCCCGCACCCGGCCCATGTTCCTGGTGCGGCGGGCCTTGATACCCTGCCTGATCCAGGTTTCCTCTTCGGCCAGCTTGCGGTCGAAGTTGTGGTTCTGCTTGGCCTCGGCCGCCAGGGCGTCATCCTTGCGTTGCAGATAGGTTTCGTAGTCGCAGTCCCAACTGGTCAGCCGTCCTCGGTCGAGCTCCACTATACGGGTGGCCAGCCTGCGCAGGAAGGCGCGGTCGTGGGTCACGAAGAGCAGGGCCGCATTTCGCCGCAGGAGGAAATCTTCCAGCCATGCGATGGAGTCGATGTCCAGGTGGTTGGTGGGCTCGTCCAGGATGAGCAGGTCCGGGTTGGAGACCAGGGCGCGGGCCAGGAGCACGCGGCGTTTGGTTCCGCCGGACAGGGAGGCGAACAGCTCGTCCCCGTCGAGCTTGAGGTGGGAAAGCGCCGCTTCGATGGTTTGGTGATGCGGCCATCCCCCGGCGTCTTCCAGGGCGTGCTGGGCGCGCTCCAGGCTGTCCACCAGGGTTTGATCCGGTTCCGGCGCTTCGGCCAGGGCGCGGGCGGCGTCGTGGTAGGCGGCCAGATGCGCGCCGACATCGCCGAGCCCCAGGGCTGTGATGTCGTAGACCGTGCCCGCCAGTTCCTGTGGCACTTCCTGGGGAAGCATGGCTACACGGGAGCCGCGCGCGTAGTCGATCGAGCCGGAATCCGGCGGAGTCACGCCTTCGATGATGGACAGGAGGGTGGACTTGCCTTCGCCGTTGCGTCCGCGCAGGCAGACGCGTTCACCGGGCTCGATCTGCATGGACACCTTGTCCAGCAGCACCGTCCCCGTGAAATTGATGGAAATATCTCGTAAACTGACCAGGGCCATGATGTCGCTCAAAGAAAAAAGGGGCTGCCGGACAGCCCCTGTGAGAAAGTTGCCTTCGTTACTTGCAGGCGTCCTGAAACGCCTGGTGCCGTTCGCCGTAGGGCGGGTGCTTGAAAAACGCCGAGCCGGATACGAGGACGTCCACGCCGGCCTGGGTCAGTTCGCGCGCATTTTCCAGGGTCACGCCGCCGTCGATCTGGATCAGGGTGTCTGCCCCGGCCTCGTCGATCAGGGCCTTGAGGTCGCGAACCTTGTCCAGGCAGAAGGGGATGAACTTTTGGCCGCCGAAGCCCGGGTTCACGGACATCAGCAGGACCATGTGGAGTTGCGGCAGCAGATAGCGGATGCTTTCGGGCGGAGTGTGCGGATTGAGGGCCACGGCGGGTTTGGCCCCGGTCTCGGCGATCTGGGCGCAGACCCGTTCCAGGTGGGTGCACGCCTCCGCGTGGACGCATATCAGGTCGGCCCCGGCGTCGGCGAAGTCGCCGATGTACCGGCCAGGGTCGTTTATCATCAGGTGGCAGTCGAAGAAGAGGTTCGACTTGGCGCGCATGGCCTTGATGATCGGCGGACCGAAGGTGATGTTGGGCACGAACATGCCGTCCATGACGTCCAGGTGGACCCATTCGAGGCCGGCTGCTTCCAGGGCTTTCAGTTCGGTTTCCATGTTGGCGAAATCCGACGAGAGCATGGAGGGGGAAAGAATCATTCGCGTCACTCCGCTTGGTGTTTTTGCTGGCAAAGGTGTACCCGCTCGCGGGCGGGACCGCAAGGGTTTCCGAGGGGCGGTCAGGGTTGCTCGGCGATCAGCCGTTCAGCCGTGTAGCCGAGCAGTCCGCCGAGGACCAGGGCGAAGCCGAGGACCTGGAGCACGCCGAGCGCGTTCCCCGGATGGAGCAGGATGCCGAGCGGCAGGGAGGTGAGTATGGCGATGAACATGCCGGTGGCCCAGCTTTCGAGAGGCATACGGGCGTAGGCGATGATGATGCCCAGTCCCAGCCAGTGGAGCAGCACGGCCGCCACGGCCTGCCAGTCGGAGTCCAGGAAGACCATGGGGATGGCGTTCAGGATGCCTGCGGCCAGCCCGAGGAGCAATATCTTGTACAACTTGTGCATGGCCCCTCCGGTTTCTCTTATTTGTCCATCTTGAAATCGACTTTGATCTTGAACAGCTTGTCCGCCGGAAGGTTGAGCACTTTAATGCCCGTGGCCTCGGTGATGGAATCGAGGATGGCCTCGACCGCATCCATGTCCGGCGCGATCAGCGCGAACCAGACATTGAATTCGTTCTCGCGGAGGTAGTTGTGCGTCACCCCGTCGTGCTTGTTCACCTCGGCCACGAAAAGGTCGAGCTTTTCCTCGGGCACGCTCGCCGCGCACAGGGTGGACTGCCAGCCCAGCGCCTTGGAGGTGAAGTTCGCCCCCATGCGCCGAATCAGGCCGGATTGCTTCATGGCCCGGACGCGTTCAAGCACCTCGGCCTCGGTTAGGCCCACTTGATTGCCTACTTCCTCGTAAGGACGTGAGGCGAGCGGGAAATGGGACTGGATGATGTCGAGTATCTGCTTGTCGTATGCGTCCATAGGGTATGCCTTCGGTGGCCAGAGGGGAAACTTTTGAAAAAGTTTTTCCCCCGGACTCCCTTTCAAAACAATTTATCGCGCCTTCGGCGGGGTGCGTCCGGCCGCGTTCGATTCTCTTTCAAAAAATGGCTTCAGGTCAAGCTGTCCGGTCTGACTTCCCATCCCGTCTTCCGCGAAGCGATATAAAAAGTTTGGGAAAAGGGAGGGATGGGGGTCCGGGGGAAGGGAGGGAAAGACCCTTTCCAAAGGGTTTTTCCCTCCCTTCCCCCGGCCGCCGGAGGCGCGGCTACGCCTTCGGCTTTTTCTTCGGGGTGTAGGAGCACAGGGGCTCCTCTTTCAGGTAGTGGCCCTTCATGGTCTGGGCGCGGGCGCGGCAGCCGCCGCAAACCCTTTCGTACTCGCAATGGCCGCACTTGCCGTCGTAAACTTCGGGATTGCGCAGGTTGAGGAACTGCGGGGAGCTCTTCCAGATTTCCGGGAAGGGGATTTCGCGGACGTTGCCGCAGTCCAGTTCCAGGTAGCCGCAGGGCTGGACCTGTCCCCGGTGGGAGATGAAGCAGAAGCCTACGCCGCCGAGGCAGCCGCGCGAGACTGCGTCCAGGCCGAAGTTCTCGAAGTTGACGGGGATGCCGTCTTCCTTGGCGCGCTGGCGCAGGATGCGGTGATAGTGGGGCGCGCAGGTGGCCTTGAGTTGCATGTCCGTGGTCTTGCGGAAGTCGTAGAACCAGTTGAGTACGTCCTCGTACTCCTCGGCGGAGATGATCTCGGTGCCGAGTTCCACGGCCCGGCCGGTGGGCACGAGCAGGAAGATATGCCAGGCGGACGCGCCGATCCGTTCGCAGAGCTGGAAGATGTCCTTGAACAGATGGAGGTTGTTCTTGGTCACCGTGGTGTTGATCTGGAACTCGATACCCGCGTCCTTGAGATACTGGATGCCGCGCATGGAGGCGTCGAAGGCCCCGACCTCGCCCCGGAACTCGTCGTGCTGGACGGCTTCGGGAGCGTCTATGGAGATGGAGCAGCGTTCGATGCCCGCCGCCTTCATCTTCTGCGCGGTCTCGGGGGTGATGAGCGTGCCGTTGGGGGCCATGACGCAACGCAGCCCTTTGCCCTTGGCGTAGGCGATCAGCTCGTACACGTCGGCCCGCATCATGGGCTCGCCGCCGGTGAAGATGATGATGGGGGAGCCCACGTCCGGGAAGGTGTCGATGAGCGCCTTGGCTTCGTCGGTGGACAGTTCGCCCTCGTAGGGCTCGGGGTGCGCCTCGGCCCGGCAGTGCTTGCAGGCGAGGTTGCAGGACCGGGTCACTTCCCAGGCGATCAGGCGGCAGATGGGAGTGACGCCGTCGTCGAGAAACTTCTTGGGCGCGTGTTCCGCGCCGGGATGCATCTTGCCGTGGGGATGCCCGCCGGGATGGCCCTCGGGCGGACAGCCCGTCATGGAGCCGGGATGGCCTTTGGGATGTTCGCTCATATTATTTCAATACCTTGAGTACGTCTTCGGTGAAGTAGGTGATGATCATGTCCGCTCCGGCGCGTTTGAAGGCGACCAGGGATTCCATGACCACGGCCTTTTCGTCGATCCACCCGTTGAGGGCGGCGGCCTTGATCTGCGAGTATTCGCCGCTGACCTGGTAAACAGCCACCGGCGTGTCGAAATTGTCGCGCACCTGCCGGACGATATCGAGGTAGGGCAGGCCCGGCTTGACCATGAGGATGTCCGCGCCTTCCTCGAAATCGGCCACGGCTTCACGCATGGCCTCGCGTCCGTTGGGCGGGTCCATCTGGTAGGTCTTGCGGTCGCCGAACTGCGGCGCGGACTCGGCGGCGTCGCGGAAGGGACCGTAGAAGGCGGAGGCGTATTTGACCGCGTAGGACATGATCGGGACGTTGACCAGCCCTTCTTCGTCCAGGGCGGCGCGGATGGCGGCCACGCGGCCGTCCATCATGTCCGAGGGCGCGATCATGTCGGCTCCGGCCTTGGCCTGGGCGACTGCGGCCCGGGCGAGGAGATTGAGGGTCGGATCGTTCTGGACGTATTCGTTTTTCACCAACCCGCAGTGGCCGTGGGAGGTGTATTCGCACAGGCAGGTGTCGGCGATGACGATGAGCTCGGGCCAGCGGTTCTTGAGAAGCCGGATGGCCTGCTGGACGATGCCGTTGTCGTCGTATGCGCCGGAGCCGGTTTCGTCCTTTTGGGCCGGGATGCCGAAGAGGATGCACGCCTTGAGGCCGAGGGCCACGGCGGAAGCCACCTGTTTTTCCAGTTCCTTGAGGGAGAGCTGGTACTGGCCGGGCATGGAGGCGATTTCCTTGCGGAAGGATTCGTCTTCGGTTTCGACCACGAAATAGGGCATGATGAGGTCGTTGGCGGTGACCGTGTTTTCGCGGACCATCTCGCGCAGGGCGAGGGAGGTCCTCAGGCGGCGGCCGCGGTGGAAATCAGCAGGTATCATAATTACTCCGGACAAGCGTTTTCAAATTGAATTTGAAGATTTCTATACGCTTTTTCAGCGGGCTCGCAAACTTGTG
The DNA here is from genome assembly GCF_028532725.1 of Desulfovibrio sp. Fe33. Classification (NCBI taxonomy): domain Bacteria; kingdom Pseudomonadati; phylum Thermodesulfobacteriota; class Desulfovibrionia; order Desulfovibrionales; family Desulfovibrionaceae; genus Desulfovibrio; species Desulfovibrio sp. Fe33. Next base: position 42,302 of record NZ_JAQKGU010000005.1, on the reverse strand, counting down.
CAAAGAGCGGACGCCGCAGGACTGCAAGGCGGTTTGCGGCAAAAAATCAGGAAGGGCGGCCGGGGAAACCTCTTTTGAGGAGGTCCCCAGGCCGCCCTGGACGTCGTGTTGTTACAGCTTTTCGCCGGTGATTTCTTCGTCGGTGAGGTAGCAGGCGGGGTCCTGGGCCCAGAAGTCGCCATAGTAGGCTTCGGCGCGGGCGCGGAAGTTGCCGCCGCAGATGTTCAGGAACCGGCAGCCTGCGCAACGTCCGCCGACATGCGGGCGCTTGTCCTTGAGTTTTTGGAGCAGCTCGATCTTCGGATCGGTCCAGATCTCGGAGAAGGGGCGTTCCAGGACGTTGCCGAAAGTGAGGTGGCGCATGAACTGGTCGGCGTGGACCTTGCCGTCCCACGAGATGCAGCCGATGCCGCGTCCGGAAGAGTTGCCTTCGTTCCACTTGAGCAGTTCGAGCACTTCCTTGGCGCGTTCAGGGTCTTCCTTGAGCAGGCGGTAGTAAACCAGGGGACCGTCGGCGTGGTTGTCAACGGTAAGGACTTCCTTGGGCAGTCCCTTGTCGAACAGGGCGCGGGTGCGGTCCATGATGAGGTTGACCACGTCACGGGTTTCCTGGTGGTTCAGGTCCTCGTTGATAAGCTCGGAACCACGGCCGGAATAGACCAGGTGGTAGAAACAGATGCGCGGAATGTCCATCTGCTCGATGAGGTCGAACAGGTGGGGAATCTCCACGGCGTTGCGCTTGTTGATGGTGAAGCGGAGGCCGACCTTGAGACCCTCGGCCTTACAGTTCTCGACGCCCTTGAGGGCCTGTTTGTAGGCACCCCGGACGCCGCGGAACTTGTCGTGGACCTCCTCGTTGCCGTCGATGGAGATGCCCACGTAGGACAGGCCGACTTCCTTGAGCTCACGGGCCTTGGACTTGGTGATGAGCGTGCCGTTGGTGGAAATCACCGCGCGCATCCCCTTGGACGTGGCGTACTTGGCCAGGTCCACCAGGTCCTCGCGGACCAGGGGCTCGCCGCCGGAGAACAGCATGACCGGCGCGCCGAACTGGGCCAGATCGTCGATCATGACTTTGGCCTGATCCGTGGAAATGGGATCCTTGTGGCCGCTCGGGTCTATGGCTTGGGCGTAACAGTGGACACACTTGAGGTTGCACCGCTGGGTCATGTTCCAGACCACGACGGGCTTCTTGTCCTTGGAAAATTGAAGCAAATGGGACGGCAGCTGCCCGGATTCGCGGTTGTAACGCAGGGCGTCGGATGCTTCAACGGCGCCGCAGTACAATTTGGAAATGCCTATCATTAATATACCTCTCAGGTGAAATGAAGGTCTCTCAGGTAGCACACAAAATGCGCGGTGTAAAAGACGAAAAAAGAGGCCGGGATTGGCCCCTCGTTTCAATCGGCAAGTCGATGGTAATAACTGTTGCTAGAAAGTCAAGAAAACAATGCGCGGCTAATCGGCCAGCCGAATTTCAACCCTTCGGTTTCGTTGCTGATCCTCTGGAGTCGCGCCGGAGGTCAGCGGGCGGGATTTGCCGAATCCCACAGCTTCGATGCGGTTCGGGTCTACATGCCACTTGTTCACCAGGTACGCCTTGACGGCTTCGGCCCGTTTTCGGGAGAGTGTCAGGTTGTACTGGACCGAGCCCGCGGCGTCGGTGTGCCCGCCCACCATGATCTTGCGCCCCGCGTAGCCGGGCGATGCCAGCGTTTCACCCAGGGCGTCGAGCACGGCGTTGGACTCCGGCTTGACCGTGGCCTTGTCGAAGTCGAACTGGATGTTCAGGTCCAGGCCCGTCACTTCGGGCCGGGGCGTGCCGTCGTCGGCGGTTTCTGACTTCGCTCCGGGGGCGGCCTGTCCCGCATCGGGGCGGACCGCCGTGCCGGTCGCCGGGGACTGCTCGGACGGAAGGTCTTCTCCCTGCGCGCCTTGGGCGGAGCCGGGCATGAGGCCGTTTTTGACCTCATCGGGAGTGGAGGCGTAGCGGTAATTCGCGTTCGGATCGGGCAGCCAGGCCTTGAGCGGTATGGCCATGTCCTTGGCGATGGAGCGGATCATCATGTTGAACGGGCTGTCGCTCATGCGGGTTTCATGTACGAAATAGATATAGTCGTCCGGGTTTTTCTGCTCGATGCGCGCGGATTGGAGCATGGTCCAGAGCAGGTCGCCGCTTCCCGCCGCGTAGACGTCCACCTGGAGGGTCACGGCGGAGTCGTCGAGGGTGGTTCCGTCGTAAAAATAGGGGACCTTGCCGATGACAAGCAGGTCCGCTCCGCGTCGACGGGCCGTCTCAAGGGCCGAGGAGAGCCCCTGGTAGCCATAGCCGGAAGCAAGCTCCATGGTTGAGAACAGCCGTTCCTCTGTCCAGACATTGAAGAATATTTGGGAGAAGGACGCGGACAGGGCCGCGTGGTCCGAGTTCTCCTGCTGAATGACGAAGGGATGGAAGTAGGCGGTCAGCGGCGTGTACTGCTTGCCCCTGGGGTGAACGGAGACCTGGAGCGCCGATTTCCTGACAGGCGCGTCCGTGTATATCTTGGTCTGGTCGGTCAGGGACAAGTCCACGTGGGAGCACGCGGCGACAATCAGCAACATGCTGAAAAGAAGTATTTTTTTCATATCATTCACCGGCTGATGGTTGAAACCGCCCGGTACGTCCCGCCGGAATTGCGACGGAGCCGGAATCCTCGGCGAGATCAAAGCAATATGTATGCCGGTGAATCTATTGGAGGGTCTGGGTGGGCGAGGGGGCGGATTCGATGGATTCCAGGAGCTGCTCGCGCGATTCCTGGAGCCCCTGCCGGAGGAGGAGCTTTTTGCCGGTGGAGAGCTTTCGGAACTCGGGCCGGTCGGCCAGTTCCGAAAGCCGCTCCATCTCGACGATAATGCTGCGGATGAGCTTGTGGATGTCGCGTTCCCGGGGATTGAGCTGGGAAGCGAGCAGGGCCAGGTCGCGTATTTCGATGGCCAGGCGTTTGAAGTTGCGCGGATCGGTCTGGCGCGCCAGTTTGCGGTGGGCCTTGTAGGTCTCGATTCTGCGCTTGAACCATCCGATCATAAACTTTCCTTATACGGTCGCCATCTGCCCCTGGAGCATGAGCAGGGCCATGATCATGCCCAGCAGAAGAGGCAGCAAAAGGACCGGGATGATCTTGCTGTAGCCGGTCTTGTGGATGTGCTTGAGACCGATGGCGGTGAGAGCCAGTCCCCACACGGCGTAGAGAAACATCCAGCCCGCCATGAATTCCACGGTGAACATGGGGATGATGCCGGTCATCATGGGGGCGTAGGCGTAGGCCACGGCCCTGAATGAGCCCTCGAATCCCTTGCCGCCCACCTTGAGCAGGCTGAGAATGACATGGTAGAAGCCGGAGATGGCGAACAGGGACAGGGCCACGAAAGCCGGGGTGAGCAGGAGCTCGAACAGCCCGTTGGTGGCGTCGTAGGGCACGGCCTGGAATCCCTGGCCGGAAACGTCCACGCCGGGCGTCAGACCGACCACGCCCCAGGCGTACTGGGCCACGGTCTGGATCATGGAGACCAGGATGGCGAAGGTCAGGGGCTTGGACAGCCCGTTGCCAACGGGCATGACCGAGAAGAACAGGCGCGGCGAGAGCAGGACCAGCTTGAGGGTCAGGAAGAGGCCGTGGAAAAATCCGTAGCGGTCCAACTGCTCGAAAGGCGGCGGAACCTGCATGGACATTTCGTCCTCATCCTCGTTCATGAATTCTTCCTGCATGGGGTCCGGGAAGTCCGCATTGAACTCTCCGGTCCAGCCGGGCACGGGTTCCTGATCCTGCTCCTGGCGGTGCTCCTCCGCGCCGTAGCGGTGTTCAGCGTGGGGCTCGTCCTGCACGGAGCGGCCCTTGTCGGGCGGCGTCATGGTGTGCAGCCGTTGCCACAGGGCGTCATTGGAGTCGTCGTCCGGGTCGGGCAGGTTGGGGAAGGCTTTTTCCCGCTCCTTGTCGGCGCGTATCTCGGGCCGTGTCGGAGGCTCATGGCGGGGGGGGCTGTAGGTCTCGGGGGCCGGTTCGGCCTGCGGCTCGGGAGTGGAAGTCTCGCTGACCGCCGATTCGGGGGCGGCGGGCGGTTGGGGGGCGGAGGCAGGTTCCGGGCGAGCGGCCGGCTCGGCTTCCTCCAGGAGAAACTCCTCTTCCGGCAGGTCGCGGAATTTGAACTTGGTCTGGCATTTGGGACAGGTCGCCACCTGGGATCGGGCGGGAATCCTGTTCTCGTCCACCTCGCGGGTGAACCTGCATTCGGGACATGTTATCTGCATTGTCGTTCCTTGAAGGACATGTATTTCACGATGTACGGTCTATACACTTTGTAGGTCAGAATCAAGCGGTCTGCAATCGGCCGCGCCGTCAGGCCGGGTTTTCCTCCAGGAGAAGCATGGAGAGGGAACCCATGAGGAGCGAGGCTTCGGGCAGCAGTGAGCGCTGCACGGTCGGATAGTCCTTGCTGAGCACATGGCCTACGGTGCCTCCTCCGGCCTCGTCGAACCGTTTGAGCTTCGCGGCCAGTTCCTCGGGGGACTTGCGCAACCGGCTGTAGTGCAGGATGGGCGCGTCCAAGACCAGGGCCGTGCGTCCGGTGATGCCGGTCAGCCGTTCGTGCACGGGACGCGTGAAGCGAACGGATTCTCCCTTGCGGAAGAGACGCAGTTGCAGGTCCGGCCACAGGCCGTAGCCCGCCTTGCACCTGTTTTCGTCCGGATACAGGGTCATGCGCGGGAACCAGCACGCCTCAAGCCGCTTGACGAGCATACAGGCGGTCAGCAGCCCCCAGACGTCTTCGCTGAAGGCTTCGTCGCCGTCCAGAAAGAGCGTCCATTCTCCCTCGCAGTGCTCGAGGGCGTGATTGCGCTGGGAGGCGAAGTCATCCAGGGGCCGGGCCAGATGGCGTATCGGCGCGGCGCAGGCGAAGTCGCGGTCGGGCGCGCATTCGGCGTCCCAGACCACCACCACTTCGCGGACCCACTCCGGGAACTGGGCGAAAAAGGTGTCGAGATCGGGTTCGTCCGGGTGCAGGATGACTCCCACGGACAGGTCCGGGGCCTGGACGCCCACGTGGCTCAGGTACGAGCTGTTGATGGCCTGATGCGGCCGGGCATTCATGAACAGCCGCTGGAGATTGCGGTATTCCGCGCGCCTGTCTTCGGGCAGGGTCGGATTCAGCGCCATGGTGACGTTGTCCGGGGCAACCCCGCTCATGTTCAGAATATAGAGATGGGCCCAAGGCGACGTGTCGGCCAGAAGCGAGGCGCGTGAGCCGGGGCCGTTCCATTCCGGGTTGGCGGCCAGGAAGGCGCGCGCCTTGGCGGGATCGGTCTCGCAGACGATCAGCCGAGTGCCCTCGGGCAGTCCCCGGGACAGGGCCAGGGCGTGTTCTCCCCCTTCCAGCCCGAACAGGACCAGGGTCTCGCTTTCGCTCTTTTCCAGGAGACGCAGCGTGCGTTCGGCGAACGCTACGGTTTCTTCCGCACTCGGAGCCTTGGGCGCGGGAAGGGCGTTTTCGTCGCCCTGGAAGCCGAATTCGAGGACTGCGTGGGTATATCGTTCGATCAATTCATGGTTCATTGCGTGATTCCTTTGCGCCGGAGCAGTTCCAGGTAGAGGGCCTCAAGCCGTTTGGTGATGGCCTGCATACGGTAAAGGCGCGCGGCCTTGTCCCGACCGGCCAGCCCCATCCGCCGCGCTTCGACCGGATGGGAAAACAGGTAGTTGAGGGCATTGGCATACTCTTCCGCGTTGTTGGCCACAAGTCCGGTGACGCCGTGTTCCACCAGTTCGAGCTGCGCGTTGTCGCGCAATCCTTCGCTCGGGTGGGTGACAACGGGCAGGGAACAGGCCATGGCCTCGGCGATGACCAGCCCGAAGGACTCGCCGGCGTCGTTGCCGTGGGCCAGGACCGAGACTCCGTTCAGGAAATCCGCGATCCCGGCGTCGGTCTCCACAGGGTCGTGGAGGATGACGTTGCGTTCCAGGCCGTGTAGGCGAATGAACTCCACGGCTTCGGGGACGGCCCCGATGACGTGGTAGCGGAAGTCGGGCACGTTTCGCACGAGTAATGGCAGGAAGTCCAGGGCCATTCGCGACCATTTGCCCGGGTCGGGACGGGATATGCGTCCGGCCGCGGGGGCGTCGTATTTACGGTTCGTCCTGGTCGCATTTGCGAAGAAGTCCGTGTCCACCGGGTTGTACAGGTATGTGTATCGGCCCGGATGCGGGCTGATGCCCGTGGCGTGGGAGAACCGCGTCAGGCAGAAACGGGAGACGAACAGGGTGTGGTCGATGACCGATGCCTGGGGGCTCGGGTCGTGGCGGCCGAAGACGTTGGTCTCCACCACGGCGGGCACGCGGGCGCGTTTGAGGGGAACGAGCAGTTCGGGTTCGGGCCAGCCTGCGCGGTGGATATGCACGATCTGCGGTTTGAACCGCCCGAGCACCGAGAGAAGGTCTCCCCCGATGAACGTGTCCACGCCCGAGGCGCGGATCTGCCTCGCGCGCACCCCGTCCGCCTGGCTGTAGACGGCCGGTATGAACCGGGACCGGTCGAGGTTGGTCACGAAGAGTTGCATGACCTTTTCCGTGCCGCCCAGGCCCAGGGATTTGATAACGTGAAGAACGCGGACAGGGGATGCATCCATGGCGGAAAAGTGACACATGCCGCATGTGTTGTAAATGACCGTCTATGGCCTCAAGAAAAAGGCCCCCGCGAAGGGGGCCGGTGATTCATCGGTTGGCGTTGTTGTAGGCGTTGGCCGCACGGAACTTGGCGGCCGCCGCGGCGGTCCGGAGCTGGGACGGCGTGGATGGAGCCGGAGCCGGTTTCGGAGCGGGGACGGTCTGCTTGGGCGGTTCCGCCCTCTGCGGAATCGGCGCCGCCGCATGGGCGGGCATGGCCTGAGCCGCCAGGGAAGGCTGAGGCGGCCTGGGTGCGCTTCCGGTGGATACGGTGTCGCCGGGGGCGGCCTTGCCGTCATGGATGGGCACGATCTGGGCGTAGGCCGAGCGGAGTCCGTCAAGAATCTTGATGACGTCGTCGATCATCTTGTTGTCCAGGCGGATGTTGGCCTTGACCAGTTGGGTGGTGCAGAACATGTAAAGCTGGCCGAGCTTTGGGGTGATGTCACCGCCTTTTTCCTTGTTCAGGCTTTCGGACAGCTCATGGATGATCGCCATGGCCTTGGATATGTAAATGCCCTTCTTGGCATAGTCCCGGTTGTCGATTTCCCGCTTGGCCCGCTTGAGGAATTTGATCGCCGCCTCATAGAGCATGAGGAGGAGTTCCCCCTGGGTAGTGGTTTCGACCTGGGTCGCCAGATATGCCTTTGCTGGGTTGGCCATCAATTACTCCTTCTATTCAAGCTGCGCCAATGCCGCTTCAAGCTGCCCCTGCTGAAGCTCGTACTGGCCGAGCAGAGAGTCGAGGCGCGCGTACTTCAGGCGCAGGTTGCGTTCCAGTTTCTCGATCCTGGTCTCCTCGTACGCGATCTTGTCGTCGATGGAGTCCATGATGTCGTTGTAGTTGTTCTGCAAGACCGCCAGGGGGCCGCCTTCATACGTAAATTTGTTGTAGGGCTTGGTCAGCGCGGTCAGCTCGTCGATCATCTCAGTGGCTTTGCCCGCCTTGACCGCCACCTCGCCGGAGTAGGTTCCGGCCGCAGTGTTGTTGAGCCGCAGGGCCATACCTTTCGCCGCGCCGGTCAGCCCGGTGATTTCCCAGCCCGATACGGACGCTTCTTCGCCGTTGATGGTGGCGCTGATGATCTGCGAGCCGTCGCTGACGACTTCGATGTCGTAGTCGCCGGGCATGGTCGTGCCGTCGATGAGCGAAGTGAAGGTGAAGTCCGTGGTCCGGCTGACGCCTGTCGGCTCCAGGGAAAAAAGTTCGGCCACGGCCGTGGGGTCCGACTGGAGGGCTTCTTCAAGCTTCTGATAATCGATGGTCAGCAGCCCGTAGGTGGCCGAGCCCTGTTCGGCGTCGGTCAGGATGCCGAGCTGCGACAGGGAGGAATATTTGTCGCCGGAGAGGGTGTCGTCGTCCCAAGGGGTGAACCCCAGGCCGATGTTGGCCGTGATGTTCTTCAGATTTTGCGAAACGATGTCGATGCCGTAGTTGCCGGTCAGGATGGAACCTTCGCCTTCATCGTCCACCTTGGTCAGGGCGATGATCTGGGCCCGGATGACGTTGACCGACTCCACGAAGGTCGCCACGTTCTCCGCGATGGAGTCGGTGTCCGTGGTTACGGTCAGGCTGATGACCGAGCTCGGATCTGCTTCCTTCAGGTTCAGGGTGATGCCTGTGATGATGTCGTCGATGGTGTTGGAGCCGCGTTCGATCCAGCCCGCGTTGGAAGTGGGGAAGCCGTCCACGCGAATCTGGCTGTTCTGGGCGTTCTGGGTCTCGGTGAAGCTGCCTGCGCCGAAGGCGAGCGAGCCCGCGTTGGAGATGACCAGTTGATTGTCCGCGCCCAATCCCTTGCCGGAAAGCTGAAGGTGGTAGGCACTGCCGTCGAATATGGTCGAGGCCTGGATCAAGCCCCGGGAATCGGGGTGGTTGTTGATGAGATTGACGAATCCCTCCAGCGTGGTGCCCGCCGAAATGTCGTCGATGGTCACGGACTGGCCGCCGTAGGAAAAGGTGAAGGACGTGTCCGAGGAGGCTATCACCGAACTCAGGGAGTCGGCCCCGGAGTTGGTAATCAGGATATCGTTGGTGGCCAGTTGGTTGACGACCACGGTGTGGGTGGATTCAAGAGCGTCGGCATCGGCCGCGGCGGTGAGCAGGTTGGTGTTGGAGCTGGTCGCGCCCTTGGTCATGAACTCGTTCAGGGTGTCCATTCCCTCAAGGGTGGTCTTCAGGCTGAGCAGTTGGGTGTTGAGTTCCTGGAACTGTTCGTTCTTGGTTTCCCAGGTGGCCTTCCAGTTCTCCAGGCGCGTGATTCTGGTCCGCTCCACATCGACGAGCCCGTCGATGAGGGAGTTGAAATCGGTCCCGTTTCCCAGACCGGTGAAGTTGATCGAACCCGATGTGTACGTGCTGTCTGCCATGGTTGCATCCTTGATCGGAAGTTTTTTCCCATTCCATTAGGTATGAAATGGACTGCAATCATGATGCCACGAAAATAAAACAAGAAAACCTTGGAAATACAAAGGGCCGGACCCACTTGGAGCCCGGCCCGAAAGTCGCTTTGCAGCGATGCTTTTGCCGCCTAGCCGAGCAGGGACAGAGCCATTCTCGGCATACTGTTGGCCTGGGCCAGCATGGAGACTGCGGACTGGGTCAGAATCTGGTTGCGCACGAATTCGGTCATCTCGGTGGCGACGTCCACGTCGGAGATGCGGGATTCGGACGCCTGGACGTTCTCGGCCTGGATTTCCAGGACGGTGACGGTGTTTTCCAGGCGGTTCTGCAACGAACCGAGGTTGGCGCGGATCTTATCCTTGGAGATGATCGCGTTGTTCAGGACGTCCAGCGATTGCTGAGCCAACTGCTGAGTGGAGATGGAGCGTCCCGAGGTGCCCGTTGCGCCGAGGCCGACACCGAGAGCGGAGGCCGTGGCCGTGCCGATCTGGATGTAGTAGTAGTCTTCCGAGGAGTCGTTGCCGGTGCCGAAGTGGACCTTCAGCTTGCCGGTGGACTGGAGGCCGGAGCCGTCGTGAGTCGCGCCGGACAGAGCGCCGTTGAGCAGGTAGATGCCGTTGAAGTCGGTGGAGTTGGCGATACGGGTGATTTCCGAAGCCATGGCCTGGTACTCGGAGTCGATGATCAGGCGCTGGTCGGAGTTGTAGGTACCCGTGGAGGCCTGCATGGCCAATTCCTTCATACGGATCAGTTTTTCATCGATAACGCCGAGAGCGCCGTCAGCCGTCTGGATGAGGGAGATGGCGTCGTTGGCGTTGCGGATGCCCTGTTGCAGGGAGCTGATGTCGGAGCGCATCAGTTCGCGAACGGCCAGACCTGCGGCGTCGTCCGCGGCCTGGGTGATGCGCAGACCGGAAGACAGGCGACGGGTGGACGTTTCCAGGTTTCCGTAAGAGACACCCAGGTTGCGAGCAGCATTCATCGCCATCAAGTTGTGGTTGATAACCAGGGACATAATTTCCTCCTTGAAATTGTTTTGGCTTCCATGCCTAGGTCGTATCCCGGCGGAATAAGGTTTTGCCGGGTAACCTTCTTTTGTTGCTCACTTCATCGGCGATGGCTGTAAAAACTTTAGGCTTCATGAACGATTTTTATATTCCGTATTCCATGAATATGGCTGGACTTTTCGGCGGGTGCTGGAAAAGGCGGACCAAAAGGCGCGTCAAAGCCCGCCTGGGCCGCCGGGATGCGGCGGAATGCAGGGCGACGGAGAGGAAGTGTCGTGGAATCGGTGTGTTGCGCGGATCAGCCGAAAGTGTCGCGCATGATCGAGAGGAGCTTTTTCAGGCGGTTCTCGTAGGTGTGTTCGGCCAGAATGCGGCGCAGGGCGGCCTGGGCGATATTCTTCCGTGCCGTCTCGTCGGCCGCGAATCGCTCCACCGTCGCGGGGATGTCCTCCACGCGACGGTAGACCGCGGCTTCGCGATCCAGGTCGAAGAGGTCCTCCATCTGCTCGCGGTGGTCGGTCAGGAGGAACCCGCCGCAGGCCGGGACGTCGAAGACCCGCTGGTTGACCGCGCCCTTCATCTGGCGGCTGGTGCAGTTGAAATTGATTTCGGAGCACGGGTAGAATCGCGGAAGGTCCCTATAATAGTCCAGAGGCGGCAGGAGTTTCGCTTCGGACTTTCCGAGGAGCCCGGTCCATCCGTCGTCTCCGACGATGAGCGGGGCATAGGGAAGGGTGGCCCGCACGCAGGTCAGCCTGTATTGCCGTGTGGCCTCCCAGGTGAGCAGGGATTCGGCGGCCAAGCGTTGTTCGCGGGCGGGCAGTCCGTGCAGCGCGTCGAGCCAGTCCTGGCGCTCGGCTTTGAGGAACCGAACTACCGAAGTTTCGCCCGAATTGCCGAACGCTGCGGCCACGGCCTCGTATTCTCCGGCCAGTGAAGCGGGCAGGGCGGCAAGGGCAAGGCTTCGGGCGACAGGCCTAGCCATGGAGTTGCCCACGAAGGATATCCCGCTTTTCCATTCAGGAAGCCCCGCGCCCGCGCTGGGATGAAATCTGTGCGGGTCCGTGGCCAGGGGCAGGTAATGCACATGCTTGAAGCCCCTGTTCAGCATCTCGTCGAGGTTGCCCGCATCGAAGGTGAAGATGGCCGTATTGTCCGCGCCGGGGTGGGCGTAGTCGAAGAGGATCAGGTGCGGGTTGTCCACGAACCAGGAGGCGAGCGGCAGGCCGAGGTCGTCGAGCAGCCCGGCCAGTTTGCCTTCGCGGTCCAGGCCGAAGTGGTTGACCGTCAGGACGAAGTCCGGCCGGAAGTCGACTACCGCCTTGAGCAGATTCTCGATGAATCGGCTGCTGCCGGTCTCGCGATCGTCCAGACGCAGGGGGCGGCACGGGACGTCCAGCCGTTGCAGGGCCGCCTGGATTTCCCGGCAGAGGAAATAGTCGGAGTCGAGGAAGAGCGCGCGGGGCCGGGATGACCGGAATTTCGGGTATCGGGCCAATGACCAGAAATCGGTGGGCGCGCCTTCCTTGAGGATTTGGGCCAGTGCGCCGTAGTATGCCCGGTCGAGCCTCTGATACAGAGGGAGGATCACCGGAACGAGAGGGCGGCCGCCGTGTTTCTCGCGCCAGGCCGTCAGACGGTCCAGGGCGCGGGCCGGGTCCGGGGCGTCGACATGAAGACAGGTGTCGGGTGCGCGGCCGTCGACGGCGTTGGTCAGGGCGAGCAACCCGGTCTCCTTGTCCGCTACAGCCACGGGCAGTCCCCGCTCAAGCAGCAGGTCCAGGCAGTGTCCAAGCCCTGCGCCAAGGAGCACGGGCAGGCTGTTGTCCGGTACGGCCCGGGCCAGTTCGGATTCCCGCTCAAGGCCGCTCCGGCCCCAGAGGTGCCAGGTCTTTCCCTGGATGCGGATGCGCAGGTCCGCGAGCGTTTTGTCATCGAAGACCTGTTCGGCCGTGTACGGGATGGAAGGCATGATTGGGATTTGTACTGCATTTGCCGCGTGTCCGGCAAGGGCGGGCGCGGACGAAAAGGGCCGCCCCGGCTTTTGCCGGAGCGGCCCGCGACTGCTTTGTGGGGCGTGTCTTATTCGGACCCGCCGAACAGCCCCTTGATGGCGCCGCCAACGGATTCTCCGGCCTTGCCCGCTCCCTCAACGGCCTTGCCGAGGGCCTTGGAGAGCTGCTTGCCGACTTCGGTCACAGCGCCTGAGACGTCGCCGGTCATTTCGCCGAGGACCTGGGCGAAAGCCTCTGCCGGGGTGGTCTCCTTGTCCTTGCCGATGTCCTTCATGTGGATGTCGGGAAGAGCGATGCCCATGCCCTTGTCTCCGAAGGCGTCGAGCATGGAGCCGCCCAGGTTGATTTTCCCGTTGCGGACGATGAAGTCATTGATCTGGATCGTCTTTCCGGCTCCCGCCTGTTCATCCTTCGCCGCGGCGTCCTGCTTCTTCTCGCTGGCCACGGTTTGCTTGATATTGTTGACGATGGTCTGGAAGTTGTCGGTGTTGCCCCGTTTTTCATAACTGATGACCGGGCTGTCCACGAAGACTTCCTCAATGATGATCTTGTCCTTGGTCAGGGAGTCGGTGTTCACCTTGACGCGGATGGTTCCGCATTCGATGGCGCTGGGCATCTTGAATCCTTCCGGGTTGCCCAGGTAGAAATCGGACAGTGTGCCCGATCCGGAAAGAACGGAGATATCCGCGGAACCGAGCCTGACGTCGGTTTTGGTGATGGGCGGGCCGAACTCTTCAACGGCGGTTTTCACCAGGCCGCCGAGGTTGAGGATAATGAGCACCACGGCGGCGATGATGCCTGCAATGAGAACGCCTGCGCCTATGAGGATGTATTTTTTCATTTCGGCTCCTGGTTGGGGATGGAAATTATTGGGAAACCATACTGCATTCCCGCTGTCCGGGCAACCCGTCAGCGGAAATGTCGCGGAAGTGTCGGAAAGGGGTCTCCGGCCAAATGCCGCATGTCCTTGGTGCCGGCGCCCAGTCTTCCCGAATCGAGGGACGGGCCGGGTTCGGGCAGGATTTCTTCGGCCCGATCGAACACCGCTGGTTCAAGGCGGCGGCAAAGGTTGGCGGCCTGATCCGCGGCGCGGTCCATGAGTTCGGTCAGACTTTCTTCCCGGGGATCGCCGGAGACCGGATCAAGATAACGGATGGGCCCCTGGATGCGATAGGCCTGATCCAGCCAGCGGGGCGAGTAGAACAGGGCCGCGATCTCCCTGGCGGTGTTCGGGAGCCATGCCGATGCCGCGAATAGGGTCTTGGACAGGCCGCTCGACGGGAAAAGCGACTGGAAGCGGGCGAAGACGCCGAAGGCCGAGGCCAGCGCCGGGGCCGCCTTGGCTTCCCGGATGTCGGCGAGCTCGGCCAGTCCTGCCATGGGGAGGGCCGTGTATAGGGCCGGCCCGAGAGCTGTGAGCAGGTTGCGTATACGGTAGAGGGGGCTGCCGATCATCTCCGGGCAGGCGGTCATGTCCATGAGCGATTCCAGGGCGCGGTGGCGCTGACGGGCCAGGGACTTCTCGCGGCGCGACGCGGCGTAGTAGTCGCCTGTCAGGTGCCAGACCATGGGATGCATGACCGTGTCCGCCCAGAGGTGGGAGGCCATGCCCACGAGCAGGGCGGCAGCCAGATCGCGGTCCGGAGCCGTCGCTGCGTGGCTGGCCTGGAGCCGGAGCAGAGCGTGTGTGTCTTCGCCTTTCGCCCCGTGAATGCGGTGAGCCATCTTGGCCATGGGCAGGGCGCGGGGCGTGGCCCCGAAAAACAGGGCGTCATGAAACACGGCCCCGAGGAACAGTCCTTGGGGGCGGGCCGCGATGCCGGGCGCGAAACGCGTGTCGGCAAGTCTCGCCGCGGTCTTTTCGGCTGTTTTGAAGTGAATCAGTTCCTTGGGCATGGCGTTCGGTTTATGGTTTGCCTTGCGACCATCCTACTTGATACTGTCCGCGTGGCAACAGAAACATTAAACGGTCGAGGAGAACATGTCCAAATATCTTATTAACGAAGAGTATGCCGTGGAGGAAGCCGGTGCGGCCAAGGCGTATGGCCGGGGCGAGCGGCGCGAAGACTATGCGGACCCGTGGAAGGAGACCGGCAACGTCATCCTGCTCGGACTGCCCGGTTCCGGACGCCGCGAGTTGGCCCGTCTGCTGGCCGAACGCACCGGCAAGTCCGCGATTGTTCCGGAGGATGCGCAGGCCGCGGCCGAGGCGTTGCGGGGGAGCGGTGCGGTCATCGTCCTCGAAGACCGTCTTGTCGACGCTCCCGAAGTCGGGCCGCTCATCCATTCCGCAGGCAAGGTTTTTTATCTCATGGCCGACACCCATCTGCTTTCAAAGCGGGTGGCCGAGCGCGACGGAATCGCCGATGCCGACGAACTGTGGCGCGGCCTTTCGGCCCGGCTTGCGGAAGTGGAGCCCGTCTTTTACAGCGTGCTTCATTTCATTCTGCAGGGGGCGGAACAGCCGCAGGACCTGCTGGACGACGCCATGGAGAAGATCGGCTACTAGGGCCGCACGGGAGGCTGGTGACAGCCCCGGCGGTTTACGGTAAGCAGAGACACCTTTTCACCTACCTACATATATAATTGGAGCCCAAGACATGCCGGAAAAGCAACTCAGGGTCGAGTTTCTGTCCATGACCCCCAATGCACTGTCCCTCATCTACGCCGCGTTTCGCCAGTGCTACCACGCCGGGTTCGTGGCCGACATGTGGCCGCGGCTGCTTTCCGGAGAAATCGACCCGCAGGTCCAGGCGGACTTCGTATCCAAAACCATGGAGTCCGGACACGACAGTCCCATCGAGCATGTGTCCATGACCTTCGCCGTGGAGGGAATTTCCCGCGCCTGTTCCCATCAGGTGGTCAGACACCGCATCGCTTCCTATTCCCAGCAAAGCCAGCGGTACGTGGCCGAGAACGACATGGACTACATCCTGCCTCCCGCCATAGCTAAGATTCCGGAAGCCAAGGAACGATTCGAGGCGTTCATGGCCGAGGTGCAAAGCGCATACTCCGACCTGCGGGACATCCTGGTGGCCCATGGGCGTCAGTCCAAGGCCAACGAGGACGCCCGCTTTGTTCTGCCCCAGGCCGCCGAGACAAAAATCGTCATGACCATGAACTGCCGAAGCCTGCATCACTTCTTCCACTTGCGCTGCTGCAATCGCGCCCAGTGGGAGGTCCGGGCCATGGCCAACGCGATGCTGGCCGTCTGCAAGGAAAAGCTGCCCGCAATTTTCGCCAACGGTGGAGCGCGCTGCGAACAGCTCGGATATTGCCCGGAATCAGCAAAATTCGCCTGCGGGAAATACCCGACGCGGCACGAACTCGATGGATGATTTTTCCATAGGCCGGGATTTTTTCCTGCCGTCGGGAGGCCTTGTCCTCCTTGCCGTTTCAGCCTTTTTGGAAAAAATGTTAATCAATTCGAAACATTGTAGCTGTTCGTAACGAACGGGTCGCCGTCAGCCCTTGCGCTTAGCGGGTTTTACGGAATATCGGAATGTCGGTTGTAGACGTTTATCATATACAGTAATAATTGTTATTTTTTTATTCTAAATTATTACAATATGTTAGAGCAATATGGCTTGAATTACTCCCGATTGAGTAGGAAACAGGTTGTCGCAAATCGAAAATAAAGAATGCGAAAAATAGTGAAATCATGAAGAAATTGTCGAAATCGCGATTGTAACATGTTGAAAAGATTTTCAACAGTTGTTTAAAAGTGGATACTCTAGATTTCTTCGAGACCCTGAAAACCCTTGTTACGCCGATGTTTCAAACCGGCCGGGCCTGAAACGGCGGCGCTCTGTGGGTTTTTAAATAAATAGATATATTACAATATGTTATCTGATTGAGAGACTGTCGATAATCTGTTTCGGTCTTTGGCGTTTCATTGAATAATGCGAATTGTTTCTTCCACCCTGATACATTATCTCCCTCAACATGATCGACACTGCCTGGAAGCAAATACTCTACTCTCTTGAGAAGAGCCTCAACGCTGGTCTCTTCACCGTATGGATTAAACCCCTGAAAGGTCGCGTGGACGGCAATCGTCTCACCCTGACCGCGCCCAACGAGTTCGTGGCCAACTGGGTGCGCGACCGCCTGCTCCAGGTTATCCGCGAGTCCGCGGCCGAAGTTCTCGGCGTGGAACCCCGAATCACCATCAACATCGCAGCACGGGAGCCCGGCGCGAAAGTGGTTTCCCCGGCCGGGAAAAAATCGGCCGTCGCGGAGCGCGCCCCCCGGCATATGGGACTGCCCCTCGGGCAGAGCCTCAAGCCCGTGACGGTCTCCAATTGGCGGTTCTCCTTCGATGATTTCGTTGTGGGTCCCTCCAACGAGCTCGCCTGCGCGGCCAGCAAGTCCATCGGCTCCACGGCCTTCAATTCCGATCATCTGTTCCTCAGCTCCGGTCCCGGGCTGGGCAAGACGCATCTGCTGCAATCGGTGGGCAACGAGCTTTGCCGCACGTCCAACCGCAAGCATCTCAAGGTCGCCTGCCTTTCTTCTGAAGAGTTCGCCACCCGCTGGGTGCTGGCCTTCAAGGCCGGTCAGGTGGATCAGTTCAAGGCTCAGTTCCGCGAGTCCCTCGACGTCCTGTTGCTTGAAGACGTCCACTTTTTCCAGGGCAAGGAGAAGATGCAGGAAGAACTGCTCTGCACCCTCAACGCCCTGCGCGATCGCGGCTCCAAGGTGGTCCTGACCAGCTCGTTCATGCCCAAGGAATTTTCCAAGGTCGATGATCGCCTGGTTTCGCGCTTCTGCTCGGGCTTCCTCGCGCACATTAACAGGCCGGACATGGAAACCCGCCGCCGTATCCTTCTGGACAAGGCGCGCCGTTTGCAAGTCACCGTGCCGGTCGAGGTCTCGGAGCTCCTGGCCGAGCGGATCACCACCGACATTCGCCAGTTGGAAAGCTGCCTGAACAACCTGGTCCTCAAGGCGCGTCTGCTCAATCGCGACGTGACCATGAATCTGGCCTGGGAAGTGCTCGAGAACTACGCGGTGCAGAACGCCTCTCCGGATTTCCCGCATATCATCCAGTTTATCTGCAAATGCTACGGCCTGTCCGAAGATGAGCTGCGTTCCAAGAGCCGCAAACGCGACATCGTTCTGGCCCGCAACACCGCCTTCTACCTGGCCAGGAAGCATACTGAACTGTCGCTCAAATGCATCGGCGAACGTTTGGGCCGCAAACATTCCACCGTGCTCAAGGGCATCACCAAGGTGGAGCGGGAAATTTCCCTTCAGACGCCGCTGGGACGGCAGATCGAGAACACCACCCAGCGGCTCACGCCGTAATACGCCCCCCGCATATTCTCCCGGCAACGCCTTCGGCATCAGTCACATGGTCGAGCCGCGCTGAGGGAGAATATTTCAGGCCGGTCGCAAGACCGGCCTTTTTTTTTGGGAATTGCCCCTTTTAAGTTTCTGAAGAGAGAAATCAGGCGCTGAAAGCCGCTCCGCATGATTAGTCGGGTGATTTCGCCTCCGGTGGGCAAGGGGTCGCCCCCTTGCATCCCCTGTGAGCGCCTTCGGCGCGTTCTTTTTTCGCATCGCGGCGTTCTGCCGCGAAAGCGGGAAGTTAAGGTTATTAGGCGTTGGGGTGCGCCGGTTCATTTTCGTTTAAGGAAGAATCTAATGTGCGGAGTATGCGTGGAGGTGTCTCAAAAACGTCGGTGGACATGAGGCCGGTGACGCCGGGTAGGAGAACGGCGCGCGGCGTCTGCGTAGCCGGATCGCTTCCGGCGGACGGAGCTAGTGGGAAGTGGTCCCTTGCGCCGGGTCAGCCGAGCGGCGAAGCCACATCGTGGAGGAAGCGGATGACCTGGGTGCGGATATCGTCGCGGATGGCGCGGGCAGCGGACCGTTGCTCCTCGGGCGACCCGGTGACGAGCTCGGGATCTGGAAAGGCCCAACTGAGGCTGATGGTGCCGTATGGCAG
Source organism: Desulfovibrio sp. Fe33 (assembly GCF_028532725.1). Lineage (NCBI taxonomy): Bacteria > Pseudomonadati > Thermodesulfobacteriota > Desulfovibrionia > Desulfovibrionales > Desulfovibrionaceae > Desulfovibrio > Desulfovibrio sp. Fe33. The sequence goes on along the minus strand of NZ_JAQKGU010000005.1, from coordinate 24,231 downwards.
CTGCGGAAGCCTTGAAAGGGTCTCGGGACCGCAAGTGCTGATGACGTAGTGGAAGGGCGGATTCCCGCGGAGCTGGGCGAGGACGTTGCTGGCGACGTTGTTCGCGAGGTCGAAGCCGTCTTCGCGCATGACGTTCAAGACCAGCGGGCTGATGGCGGTGGGAGCGGTCCCGGCGCTTTGGACCTCGAAGCGGTCCTGGCCGAATTTGCGCAGAAAGGCTTCGGCGATCTGGCTTCTTCCGCTGTTGTGTACACAGATGAAGAGCACGCGTATGGGGGGCATGTAGGCAACTCCTTGTGGGAATTGCTCTAGCTCTGCAACGTTACGGGCGTAGGACGGTCCGGTGGCCGGAGTGTATCAACTTTCCGGTAACGGCGCGTCAGGCGTCATTCGGTTCGCCGTATCCGCCGCCGCCCGGGGTCTCCATGCGCATGCGGTCTCCGGCGCGCAGGGTACGGTGGAATTTGCCCGGTTCCGTTTGCGCGGCATCCCTGCTGATGACGACATTGACGCCGGGAGAGCCGGATCGCCCGCCGTTCACGCCGAAGGGACCGCGTGTGCGTCGTTCGGAAATGACCGTGATCTCGGCGTCGGCAAGCATTTCCAATTCGCGGATCAGACCGTCGCCGCCGTTGTGCCGCCCTCGGCCGCCCGAGCCTCGCCGGATGGCGTATTCCCGGACCCGGAAGGGGTAGGCGTACTCCAGGGCCTCTATCGGGGTGTTCAGGGTATTGGTCATGTGCGAATGCACGGCGGATTCGCCGTCATGGCTCGGGCTTGCCCCCATGCCGCCCGCCAGTGTTTCGTAGTAGGCGAAGGGAGAGGTTCCGTCCCTGCCGCCGATGGTCAGATTGTTCATGGTTCCCTGGCTGGCGGCGGGCATGGATTGGGGGAGGGCCTTGGACAGTGCGCCGAGGAGTACGTCCACCAGCCGTTGGGAGGTCTCAACGTTGCCGCCGGCCACCGCGGCCGGGAAGGCCGCGTCCACCACCGAGCCGGGCCGGGTGATGACGGCAAGCGGGCGCATACATCCCGCATTGGCCGGGATGTCGCGTCCCGCCAGGGCGCGGAATACATACAGCACGGCGGACAGGGTAATGGCTCTGACCGCGTTGACGCCGCCTTGCACCTGATCTCCGCTGGCGGAAAAGTCCAGCCGGGCATGGTCGCCTTCCACGGTCATGGTCAGGCGGATGGCGATATCTTTGTTGCCCTGGCCGTCGTCTTCGAGAACGTCCTCGAAGTCGAACGTCCCGTCCGGGATGGAGGACACCGCCTGCCGGGTGATGCGTTCGGAATAGTCCATGAGGGCGCGTCCGTAGTGGGCGCAGGTGTCGAGCCCGTATTTCCCGATGCATTCGTTCATGCGTCGGACTCCCGTTATGTTGGCCATGAACTGCGCCGAGAAGTCGCCTTCGCGTTCAAGCGGGGTGCGCACGTTGTTGAGAATGAGGCGCATGAGCTCCGCGTCCGTCTTTCCGTCCCGAACGATGCGGACCGGGGGGATTATCAGGCCCTCCTGGAAGAGGGAGACGGACAGGGGCATGGAGCCGGAGGACATTCCGCCCACGTCCGCATGGTGGGCGCGGTTGGCGACGAAGAACACTGGTTCGTCCGTTTCCGGGGCGAAGACCGGGGCCACGATGGTGATGTCGGGCAGGTGTGTGCCGCCCTTGAAGGGATCGTTGAGCATGACCATGTCGCCTGGGGCGAATCCGCCTTGTTCCTCCATGGCGGTCATGGCGGCTTTGACGGACAGGGGCATGGAGCCGAGATGCACCGGAATGTGTGCGGCTTGGGCGATCATGTCGCCCTTCGCGTCGAAGATCGCGCAGGAGAGGTCTCGGCGTTCCTTGATATTAGGTGAAAAAGCCGTGTGGGTCAGGGTGACGCCCATCTCCTCGGCAATGGAGGAGAAGCGGTTTTTGAAGACTTCCAGGAGGATGGGATTGGTCTGCATACCGAAGACTAGCCGCAAGCCGGTCGGTCCGGCAACCTCTTTCCCGGTTTATGCCTTGCGCAGGGCTTCGAGTTTCCGGCGCGCTTCATCCGGATTCAGGCCGCGTTTGGCCGCGATCTGGTCCAGGTTGGCCTCGGCGTCGGAGGGGCGGACGTAGACGGGATCAATGGACTCGCTGGAAAAATCGGCTTGATTCGCTGCGATCAGGAGACGTTCCGGCGCAGGGTTGTCGAAGGCCGGGTCGAGCAGGACGTAGCCGGGGTTGGTCCCGGCGAGTTCCTCGAAGAACGCGGCGTTCTTGCGCAGGCCGGTGCCCATGAGATGGGCCATTGGACCGAACTCGGTCATGCGCGAAGCGGCCTGTTCGAGGGACAGGGCGTCCAGCGGGGCTGTCTCCGTCAGGTCCGGGCAATGGAAGGACTGCATGTAGACCAGTCCTCGCCGGGCGTACGTCAGGACGTGAAGCGGCCCGTCGAGCAACGGTCCGGGGCCGGAGGCCAGCAGGGGCAGGTAATCGATTCCGGCCAGGGGGATGCCCAGCCCGGCGGCCAGCCCTTCGGCCGCGGCCAAAACCAGGCGCAGGCCGGTGAAGCTGCCGGGGCCGCGTACGCAGGCAATGCGGGCGAGCGCCTTCGTAGTCAGTCCGAATTCATCAAGCACGGACTGGAGTCCCGGTACGAGGAACCGCACGGACTGGCCTGGCACGGTCCACTGACGGGAGGCGAGCAGCCAGTCGCCGTCGGGACCGGGTTGGCCCAGCACGAGCTGAAGCCGTTCCTCGGCCCCCGCCAGAACCAGGGTAAGATCGTGGGGCGTTGTGGTTTTGGGCATGGCCATGGATGGTCCTAGCCCAGGAGTCGGCGCACGTCGTTGAAGATGGCCAGGGACATGAGCAGGAGCAGCACGAGCAGCCCCACGCGCATGGACATGGCTTTCCAGCGGTCGCTGAGCGGCCTGCGGAAGATGATCTCCAGCCCGAAGAAAAGGATGTGCCCGCCGTCCAGGACGGGAATGGGCAGCAGGTTGATGATCGCCAGGTTGATGGAGATGAGCGCCATCATGCCGAGCAGGTCGAAGAAGCCGTTTTGGGCCGACTGGTGGACCATTTGAGCGAGCATGATCGGCCCGCCGACGGATTCCACGGGGATGAGCCGCTCGATGATGGAGACGAATCCCTTCACCACCACTTCGGACATGTACCAGGTATGGGCCAGGGCGGGCCAGATGCCGAGGCCGTCGATGGGCTCGTAGCGCATCTGTCCGGCCTGGTTGATGCCGACCATGGGGACGGTTACGTCTTCGCCGAACAGGTTCTTGAAGGTGTTCACCTGGGGGGTGACGGTCAGGGTCAGCGTTTCGCCGGTCCTGTCCACCACTACGGAGAGGGGTTTGCCTTCGGCGGCGCGGATGGTTTCGACCATCTGCGTCCAGGATTTTACGGGAACGCCGTCAATGGCCGTAACGACGTCGTCCTTGACGAATCCGGCCTCGGCCGCGGGGGAGTCGGGCAGGACGCCGCCCACCACGGGCAGCATGACGGCCTGTCCCTGGGCCAGGGCCAGGAACCAGTAGATCAGGAAGGCCAGCAGGAAATTGAAGAACGGACCGGCGGCCACCACGCAAAGGCGTTGCCAGGCCGGGCGGTTCTGGAAGAGCTGGTCATCGGGGAAATCGGATTCCTCCTCGCCCTGCTCACCGGCCAGGGCCACATAGCCGCCCAGGGGGATGATGGAAATCTTGTAGTCGGTCTTGCCCGAGGTGAAGCCCGCCAGCTTCGGCCCGAAGCCCAGCGAGAAGGCCTTGACCCCCATGCCGAATATCCGGGCCACTACGAAGTGGCCGAGCTCGTGAAAGAAGATAAGTCCGCCCAGTACCAGGACAATGGCGATGGTGCTCGTGATCATGTATTCCTCGTGTCGCCGCGTTGGTGAAAAAAGCGTGCGGCTCCGATAACTATAACCATTTTCGGATGGCTGGCTAGAGGCGCGCCTCGGTTTCCCGCCGGACCTCCCGATCGAGGGCCAGCACCGCCTCCGGCGTGGATACGTCCACAGGGGCGTGGCGGTCAAGTCCGGCTTCGATTATGGCAGGGATGTCGGTGAATCCGATGCGTTCGTTCAGGAAGGCGTCCACGGCGATTTCGTTGGCCGCATTGAGCACGATGGGGTGGCTCGGTCCGGCGTCGAAGGCTTCGCGGGCCAGCCGCAGGCAGGGGAAGGCGTCCAGGTCGGGTTCCTCGAAGGTCAGTGTGCCCACCGAGGCCAGTTGGAGCCGGGGGACGTCCACCGTGACCCGCTCGGGGTAGCAGAGGCAGTGGGCGATGGGCACCTGCATGTCGGGGTTGCCCATGTGGGCCAGTTGGGAGCCGTCGACGTACTCGACCAGGGAGTGGACGATGGACTGGGGATGAACCACCACGTCCACCATCTCGGGCGGCAGGCCGTAGAGATGGCAGGCCTCGATAAGTTCGAGCCCCTTGTTCATCAGGGTGGCCGAGTCGATGGAAATTTTCGCGCCCATGTTCCAGTTCGGATGGGCAAGAGCCTGATCGCGGGAGACTGTTTCGAGGAACGCGCGGCTTTTGCCTCGGAACGGTCCGCCGGAAGCCGTCAGGATCAGCCGCCTCAGCTCTTCGTCCTTGCCGTGCCCCGCCAACCCCTGGAACAGGGCGTTGTGCTCGGAGTCCACGGGCAGGATCACCGCCCCGGTCCTGCGGCAGGCTTCCCGGATAAGGTGGCCGCCCAGAACCAGGGATTCCTTGTTGGCCAAGGCGATCATTTTGCCTGTTTCGGCCGCAGCCAGGGTCGGGGCGAATCCGGCCGCTCCCACGATGGAGGAGAGGACCATATCCACATCGTCCATGACGGCCAGCCGGATGTACGCGTCGGGGCCGACCAGCAGTTCGGGGGCGTAGCCGACGGGCAGGTTGTCGAGAAATTCGTGTCGGGCATCGTCGGTCAGCACGGCCGCGTATTCGGGCCGGAACCGGGCGCACAGTTCCGCCAGCTTGCGGCCGTTGCGTCCGCCCGCCAGCGCCTTGACCGTAAACCGCTCGGGGTGCTTGCCCACCACCTTGAGTGCGGAGTCGCCGATGGAGCCCGTGGCCCCGAGAATGGCGAGCCTGCGCGGGAAGGGCGGAGTGGCGACCGATGCGGGCCAGGGAGAGATGTAGGTTTTCATGGGGTGGTCCCGGAACTAGGCGAAGAAGGGCTGGAACATGGAGATCAGTCCGTAGCAGGGGGTGACGAAGAGCAGGCTGTCGACCCGGTCAAGCAGACCGCCGTGGCCGGGGAGAATGACCCCGGAGTCCTTGATGTCCAGGGAGCGCTTCAAAGCGGACTCGAAGAAGTCGCCGAATTGGGCGGCGACGTTCAGGGCCGCGCCGAGCAGAAGCCATTTCCACCAAGCCACGTCGGGCAGGCCGAAAATCAGGCCCCAAACCAGGGTGGCGGCGGTACATGCGCACAGTCCGCCGATGGAACCGGCCCATGACTTTTTGGGACTGATGCGAGGCCATATCTTGCGCTTTCCGAACAAGGTCCCGGCATAGAAGGCGGCGGTGTCGGAAACCACGGCCGCCCCCAGAACCAGCAGGATTTCAAACCTGTTGTATTGGAGAAAGAAATGTAAATTCAGCGGGATGTAGAACAGGCCGGCCAGGAAGATCGCCGCGTGGCGGTACGATGCTGCCACGTCCTTGTTGTATCGCAGCAGGAAGATCATGGCCGAAGCCCAGAAGGCCAGCGCCATGGTGATGGCCGGATAGCGAAGGTCGTTGGTGGTGTAGGCCCACATGAGCAGAAAGGTGCAGGCGGCTCCCAGCGCTTTGAATGCGGTCATGGACTGCACGGGCCGGAACATGGAGTAGAACTCCCACAGGGTCAGGACACTGAACAGGGCGAGAACCGCGAAGAGAACCCATCCCTGGAAGAACAGGGCGAGAGCCGGGAGTATTGCCAGGACGGCGCTGGTGGCGATTCGTTGCTTGTGAGGGGAGTTTTCCATAGGTGAATTCAGCGGTTAGTGATGTTTTCGGATTCAGGTGAATCCATTCCCTCTACGCTATTTGCCGGGCGGGGGCAACAGGGAGGGCCGCCCATAGGCGGCTATGCATTGTCCACCTGTTCCCCCGTTTTGCCGAAGCGTCGTTGGCGGCCGTTCAGGTCTTCGATGGCCTTGTCCAGCTCGGACGGGGTAAAGTCCGGCCAGTAGATATCCGTGAAGTAGAATTCCGCGTAGGCAGACTGGAAGAGGAGGTAGTTCGACAGGCGCAGTTCTCCGCTGGTGCGGATGACCAAATCCGGGTCGGGCTGGCCTCCGGTCCACAACTCTGCGGCGAAGGTTTCCTCGGTGATCGCTTCGGGGGGAACCCCTTTGGCGGCCAGATTCCGGGCCGCGCGGACGATCTCCTCCCGGCCCGAGTAGTTCAGGGCCAGATTGAGGGTCATTTCCGAACACGTTGCGGTTTGGCGCATGACGTGCCTGAGCACCTGACGGACCGCCAAGGGCATGTCGTCGATTTCGCCCAGGACGTTGAGACGGATGCCCTGTTCCTTGAGGCCCGCCTCCTCCCGCTTCAGGAAAGTGGTCAGGAGGTCGAAGAGCGTCTTGATCTCGTCTTTGGGGCGGGACCAGTTTTCCTTGGAGAAGGTGTACAGGGTCAGGTGGCGAACGCCGAGCTCGCGGCAGCGGGTGACCACGGCGCGGGCCGCCTCGGTCCCGGCCCTATGGCCTTCGGAACGCTGCAGCCCGCGCTGTTTGGCCCACCTGCCGTTACCATCCATGATGATGGCTATATGGGTGGGGATATGCATGTTGCTCAAGGAATGTCCCGTTAGATTTCGAGGATTTCTTTTTCCTTGGCGGCCATGACTTCGTCGGCCTTCTTGACGTATTCGTCGGTCATCTTCTGGACGTCGCCTTCACTACGGCGCAGATCATCTTCGGAGATTTCCTTGTCCTTTTCCATCTTCTTGAGGATGTCGTTCATGTCGCGTCGCACGTTGCGGAGGGCGATCTTGGCGTCTTCGGTGTATTTCTTGGCCACCTTGACGAGCTCCTTGCGGCGCTCTTCGGTCAGGGGCGGGATGGCGATGCGGATGATCTTGCCGTCGTTGACCGGATTCAGGCCCAGATCGGAGCTCTGGATGGCCTTTTCCACGGCACCGAACGCGCCCTTGTCCCAAGGCTGAATGGTGATGGTCTTGGAGTCGGGCACGGATACGGAGGAAAGCTGGCTGATGGGAGTGGGCGTGCCGTAGTAGTCCACCTGGATGGAATCCACCAAGGCGGTGGTGGCGCGGCCCGTGCGCAGCTTGCCGAATTCTTTTTCAAGGGAGCCGATGGCCCCGGCCATTCTTTTTTTGCCGTCGTTCAGTACGGTTTGCATGTTAGTCTCCTTGAACAGTCGTTCCGATGTTTTCACCGTTGGCGGCCCTGCGGATATTGCCTTCCTTGTGGAGGTTGAAGACGATGATCGGCAGGTTGTTGTCTCTGGCCATGGAAATGGCGGTGGAGTCCATGACGCCCAGACGCTTTTCCAGGGTCTCCATGTACGAGACCGTTTCATATTTGACCGCGTCGTCGTATTTGGCGGGGTCCTTGTCGTATACGCCGTCAACCTTGGTGGCCTTGAAAATGGCGTCGCATTTGAGCTCGAGCGCCCGCAGGGCGGCGGCCGAGTCCGTAGTGAAGTAGGGGTTGCCGGTCCCGGCGGCACAGATGACCACCCGGCCCTTGTCCATGTGCCTGAGCGCACGGCGGCGGATGTACGGTTCGGCGACGTCGGCCATGGACAGTGCAGTCATGACCCGGGTGTCGCAGCCGTTTTTCTCCAGCGCGTCCTGAACGGCCAAGGCGTTCATGACGGTGGCCAACATGCCCATGTAGTCGCCCTGGGCGCGGTCCATGCCCTTGGCCGAGGCCGCCATGCCGCGAAAGATGTTGCCTCCGCCGATGACGAGCGCCATCTGCAGGCCGGTGGCGGCCACCTCGGCAATCTCTTTGGCAAACTGGCCGATGGCGCTCGGATCGATGCCGAACTGCTGTTCACCGGCAAGAGCTTCGCCGCTCAGTTTCAATAAAATCCGCGAATAACGCGTCTTGGTCATTGTTACCCCTGGGTGTCGAATGGTTGCGATACGATCTCGCCAAAAGGCGATAGCATGTTTTCCGGACAAAAAAAACGGGCCGTGAGGCCCGTTTTCATTTTTTCGGCAGTTCGGTTACTCGGCCTTTTCACCGAGAGCCAGTCGGTAAAAACTGGCGACGGCGCCGCCTTTGAGGATCTGCTTGATGGTCTGCTTGTCGTCCTTGATGAAGGCCTGTTCGACCAGGCAAACGTCCTTGTAGAACTTGTGCAGGCGGCCGGAAACGATCTTCTCGGCGATGGCTTCGGGCTTGCCCTCGTCCATGGCCTGCTTGAGGTACAGGGCCTTTTCCTTTTCCAGGATATCGGCCGGGAGTTCGTCGGAGGTGATGCAGGCCGGGTTCATGGCGGCCACGTGCATGGCCACGTCCTTGGCCACTTCGACGTCGTCGGTGCCGGTCAGCTCGACAATGGAGCCCAGCTTGTTGTTGGAGTGGATGTACACGCCGAGCACGCCGTCGGTGGAAACCTTGGCGAAGCGGCCCACGCCCATGTTCTCGCCGAGTTTGGCGATGAGGTCGGTGACGTCGGTCACTTCCTCGGGCAGGGCGGAGGCGTCGCCGGAGGTCACGTCCAGACCGGCGATCTTCTCGGACAGAGCCTGGGCGAAAGCCTGGAAGTCGTCGCCCTTGGCGACGAAGTCGGTCTCGCAGAGGAGCTCGGAGATGACGGCGGTCTTGCCGTCAGCGGAAACGTAGGGAGTGATCAGGCCTTCGGAAGTGGCGCGTCCGGCTTTCTTGGCGGCCTTGGACAGACCCTTCTCGCGAAGGTACATGACGGCCTTTTCCTCGTCCCCTCCGGACTCGGCAAGGGCCTTCTTGCAATCCATCATGCCGGCGCCGGTCTTTTCGCGCAGGGCCTTAACTTGTGCAGCAGAAATCGACATTATTAGTTCTCCTCGGTAGCGGCCTCGGCGGTAGCTTCGGCCTTCTCTTCGGGTTGCTCGGCGGGAGCGGTCACGTCCTTGGCTGCGGCTTCGGCCTTGGAGGCGAAGTCCTTCTGCATGGCGCTGCCCTCGGTGCAGGCGTCGGCCATATGGGTGGCGAACAGCTTGATGGCGCGGATGGCGTCGTCGTTGCCGGGGATGATGTAGTCCACCATGTCGGGATCGCAGTTGGAGTCAACCACGGCGACAACGGGGATGCCGAGCTTGCGGCATTCCTGAATGGCGATCTGCTCGCGCTTGGGATCGATGACGAAAACGGCCTGAGGGGCTTCGGTCATGTCCTTGATGCCGCCCAGAGCCAGGTTCAGCTTTTTGATCTCACGGTTCATGCCCACTGCTTCCTTCTTGGTGTAGCGGGAGATGGAACCGTCCTCGAACATCTGCTCGAGGGTCTTCAGGCGGTCGATGGAACGCTTGATGGTCTGGAAGTTGGTCAGGGTGCCGCCCATCCAGCGGTGGGTGACGTAGTACATGCCGGCGCGCTCGGCCTCGGCCTTGACGGATTCCTGAGCCTGGCGCTTGGTGCCGATGAACAGGACCTTGCCGCCCTTGGCGACGGTGTTGACGATGAAGTCATGGGCGGTGGCAAACATCTTGACGGTCTGCTGCAGGTCCATGATGTGGATGCCGTTGCGGGCGCCGAAGATGTAGGGGCGCATTTTGGGGTTCCAACGGCGGGTCTGGTGTCCGAAGTGGACGCCGGTCTCCAGCATCTGCTTCATAGTAACGTAAGCCATGATGATCTCCTGGGTTTTTCGTCCATCCCGCGGTCCTGTAAGGAGCTCGTGCCATCACGGGCCACCCGGAGTTATGGGCGGGATGTGTGAATTTAAAGTCGGGGGTAGTTAACGCATTGTTCCGCGGTTGGCAAGGGGGAAAACGCGTTTTTTCCCGGTTTGTAAGCTTCCCGCGGCCGTCGTCACTCGCCGAAAGCGCGATTCATGAGCCGTTTTCCCAGTCCCCCGAAATCCTGGGGCGCATAGCCGAAAACTTCGCGCCACACGCCGGTCGACTCCATGCAGAAGTAGAGCTGTTCCTCCATGCCGTGGGCGCGCAGCCTGTCGACCATGAACTTGAACTGTTCGACGCGCAGGGGGCGCAGCAGCCGCGCCTTGCCGTCCAGGCCGGGAACAAACTCATTATAGATGTACGTGGTTTCCGGGAACTTGTCCTCGATGATCGGCGTAAGCTGGGGCATACAGCGGAAGGAGCCGAGAGACATGTAGGCGATCTGCTCCGGCCTGACATAGTCGAAGATGCGGTCGATGATCTCCGCATAGCCGTCGCGCCAGCCGTCGAAACGGATGATCGGGTCGAAGTGCAGGCATACCTTGAAACCCGCCTCGGCGCAGGTCCGCGCCGCCTCCAGCCGCTCCGTCAAGGTCGACACGCCGAACTCCTCGTGCTCGTTGACGAACGGGGCGTTCAGGGACCATGCGGGCAGGACGCGGTCCGTGCGCGTGGTTCCCTCCATCCAGGAGAGGTCCACCACCTTGGATTTCAGCTCCAGCACCACATTTTCGTAGTCTTCCAGGAAACGCACCAGGTCGCGGCTGTAGCCGGTCAGGTGTTCCAGGGCCAGGGAGTCGGTGAATTCACCGGTGCCCACCCGGAAGCGGGTGGATCGGTCCGTGCCGAATCCGTCGGCCAATTCCCTGAACAGGTCGTCCTGATTGGCCCATATCTTGAGCATCCGGTCCTGGAAATACGCCTGGAGGATGCAGTAGGAACAGGCCATGGGGCAGTTCTCGCCGATATGGATGATCCGGTAGCCGCAACAGTGGTAGGCGCGGGTGCCGGGACAAAACCGAAGGAATTTCCCCTTGTATTCCTTGAGATACAGGGCCTGGGTTTCGCCTTGTTCGAAGCTCACCCTGTCCTGATCCGGCGCAACCACGGTCCAGGGAATGTCCGCCTTGCCGCCGTCGGCCAGCCGTTCGCGGACGCGTTTGACCATCGGGGCGTCCGTCATGGACTCGTCCACGAATACTTGGCCGATTTTGCTCAGGTGGGCGGGCAGACTATTCATCGTTGCCGCCCGGATTGAAAACGGCTTCCCAGGCCGGAGAGTCGGCCATGGCCCGCAGTTCCTCGATGGCCCTGGCGAGCCGGCCTCTGTCGGCGATCCGCACGGACAACTCCGCGCCGTCGGTTTCGAAACTGTCCGGCTGGACCAACTTCCAGGATGTCCCGCCCGTAACGGTCCGCGCCGCAGCGTCGAACCGGCCGCGCAGGCGGGTCAGCTCGGGGTATCGTACCTGCCGGGCCGCGGCGCAGAGTCGCGCGATGGCGTCCTTGGGCGAAAGTCCCTGGCCGAGGATGTCGTCCATCCCGGCGCGGGCCATGACCTCCGCCACAGGACATCCCGCCATCTGTCCGGTCTCGAAAAGCCAGGTCAGCAGGTTGACCGCGTTGGACCGGGACCAGGACATGGCTGAGAACAGCGGCAGGACCGCATCGCGGTCGGCGTCTGACATGCGCCCGAGAATCGTTCCCGCGGCAAGCGGCAGGAATCCCCGGCCCAGCAGCGCCTGCCACTCGGCGGGCATTTTGAGCCAGTCCATGAGCGACCGGGCGTCCTTGGATTTCGGCCGAACCCCGAGGCGGGGCAGGATGTCGCGTTCCAGGGTTTCGGCGTCCATGAGCGGGGCGAAATACTGCAACGCCTTGAAGCGCATGGCGTCGTCGAGCTCGCGATGGGCGTTGTCGGCCAGGTAGAGCAGGCCGAGCCCCACCGCGTCCGCGTCTTCGACCATGCGGGCCAGGACGGGCCTGTCGAGTTCCGTCAGAACGGCCAGCCGGGCCGCGCCCGCAGCCAGTTCCAGCCCGTTGCTCCCCGCATGGACCAGGATCGGCGCGGACTGTCCTATTTCCTCAAGGGATTTTCGAAGTGATTCCGTAATATTGTCGGCCCAGAACAAATGGCTGCCCCCGGCCCGGACGGCCTCGGCAGAGGCCGTGAAAATCTCGTTTGTCAGATGCAATGCGGACTCCTGAAAGTTTCTCTCTTTGTCGCTTCAACGGATTGATATTGTTTGCGAAAGAGGGTATTTTAAGGCGAAGCTTGTAAAAAAGTGACTGTATTTCAAGTGTTTAAGTAAAGTTGGAGAGCACGTCACGACTTGACATTCTCGCGTTGGTCTTCCTATAGGACTAAACCCGTTAAAAACCAAGTGCTGTGCTTTTCGCGGGGCAGACGGCTCCGCGATTCCGATAAGGACAACCAGAAACGATGTGGAGTGAAGTATGCCTGACCTCAAGACCCAAAGAACGTATGCACTCGTCGGTCACGGCGGTAGCGGCAAAACCACCGTCGCCGAGATGCTGCTTTTCAACTCGGGAGTTGTAAACCGCCTCGGCAAAGTCGAAGACGGGAACACCGTACTCGACTTCGAGCCCGAGGAAATCAAGCGTCGCGGTTCGATCCAGCCCGGTTTCGCCAGCTTCAAGTGGAATAAGAACGATCATTTTCTCATTGATACCCCCGGCGACTCCAACTTCGCGGGCGATCTCTCCTATTCCCTCACGGCAGCAGACGGCGTGGTCATGGTTATCGACGCCGTGGACGGCGTCAAGCCGCTGACCCGCAAAATCTGGGCCCGGGTTCAGGATATGGGCCTTCCCTCCATGATCGTCATCAACAAGATGGACCGCGACAGGGCCGACTTCGACCTGGCCTTCCACGGCATTTCCGAAGCCTTGGGCGCGCGCCCCGCGCTGCTTTACTATCCCATCGGCTCCAAGGAGAATTTCAAGGGCGTGGTGGACATGATGTCCGGCAAGGCGCTCATGTTCGGCGCCGACGGCGCGGTCTCCGAGGGCGAAATCCCCGGTGATATCGCCGACGAGGTCGAGACCATCCGCGAAACCATGATCGAGAACATCGCCGAGAGCGATGAGGACCTCATGGAGAAATATTTCGAGGAGGGTGAGCTTTCTCCCGAGGATATCACCAAAGGACTCAAGGTCGGCGTCGCTTCCGGCGAACTGGTCCCGGTCGTGGTGAGCGCGGCTTTGAACTGCCAGGGCGGCCAGATGATTCTGGATACCGTCCAGAGCCTGCTCCCCGGTCCCCTGGACCACAAGCCGTGGCAGGGAGAGGACGGCAGCGAACTGCCCAGCTCCCCGGACGAATCCATGGCGTGCTTCGTCTTCAAGACCCAGGCCGACCCCTTTGCCGGGCAGTTGACCGTGGTCCGTGTGCTTTCCGGTGAGCTTTCTCCCGACTCTCAGCTTGTGAACACGGCCAACGGCGAGAAGGAGCGCGTCGGACAGCTTCTGGCCATGAACGGTAAGGAGCAGACTCCGGTGAAGACCCCCATGGGACCGGGCTCCATCGTCACCCTGGCCAAGCTCAAAAATACCCACACGGGCGACACCCTTGTCACGAAGGGCGAGTTCAAGCTCGCCAAGCCTGAAAAGGCTCCTCAGCTCATCACTTTCGCCCTGGCTCCCGAGGAAAAGGGCGAAGAGGACAAGGTCTATGCCGCCGTGGGCAAGCTTCTCGAAGAGGACATCACCCTGACCCTGTCACGCGATGAGGAGTCCGGGGACATCCTGCTCTCCGGCATGGGGCAGAACCATATCGAAATATCGGTCGAAAAGGCCAAGCGCCGCTACAAGACCGCCATCGTGCTCAAGACTCCCAAGGTCCCGTACCGCGAGACCTTCAAAACCGGCGCCCGTGAGATTCAGGGACGCCACAAGAAGCAGTCCGGCGGACGCGGCCAGTTCGGCGACTGCTGGATTCACGTTGCCCCCAAGGGCTCCGGCGAAGGCTACGAGTTCGTGGACCAGATCGTGGGCGGTTCCATTCCGCGTCAGTTCATCCCCGCCGTTGACAAGGGCGTTCAGGAAACCGCCGCTCGCGGCGTGCTCGCCGGATTCCCCGTCATCGATTTCCAGGTGACGCTCTACGACGGCAGCTATCACAACGTGGACTCTTCGGAAATGGCCTTCAAGGTGGCCGGTTCCCTGGCCTTCAAGAAGGCTTGCGAAAAGGCCAAGATGGCCCTTCTCGAACCGATCATGCTCGTTACCGTGGCCGTGCCCGACGCCTTCATGGGCGACGTTATCGGAGATCTCTCCTCGCGTCGCGGCAAGGTGCTCGGCTCCGACTCCCAGGCAGGCCTCACAGAGGTTAAGGCGCATGTGCCCATGGCCGAAATGCTCCGCTACGCCCCGGACCTCAATTCCATGACCGGCGGACAGGGCACTTTCTTCATGGAGTTCGCCGCTTATGAGGAATGCCCGCCCCAGGAAACCGAGAAGGTCATCGCCGCCCATAAAAAGGCCATCGAAGAGTAATCCGGTAATCACTTGTGACCCCAGAGGGCGACGGCTTGGCCGCCGCCCTTTTTTGGGTGCCTCCGGCGGCCGGGGGAAGGGGAAGGAAACCCTTTGAAAAGGGTTTTCCTTCCCCTTCCCCCGGACCCCCAACCCCTTTCTTTCCTAAACTTTTTGTCGCCGCTTCGCGGGGGCGGCAAATGATTTGTTTTTCTTCAACGTATTTTTCTAGCTAGAAAGTCGTTTCGGGGAGAGGCTCACCCCATCGCATACCTGCACCCGCGCGAATGCGCATACAAAAAGTTTCGGAGGGAGAGAGGGGATAGGGGGTCCAGGGGGAAAGGGGAGAGAGGGCAGCCCTTTACAAAGGGTGCCCTCTCTCCCCTTTCCCCCTGGCCGCCGGAGGCATTTTAGGCACCGCGCGGATTTTTCTTTTCTTGTTTCATGCAGTGTTTTGGTTTAGTTACGGAGGAGTTTGCACAATAAGGACGGATCATGCTTCGACGACTGTTTTTCACCATACTGCTCGTTCCCGTAACCATTTGGTATTCATTGAAGATGCTCAAGGTGGACCCGAAGACCTCCACGCCCGCCGAATATGACCGTTGGGGATTGGCCTGGGGCGCTGCCGCTGTGAAGCTTTCCGGCATCCGAATCGAGGCGGACATGGGCGAGGTGGACCCGGAAGGACACTACGTGTTCATCGGTAACCACCAGTCGAACTTGGATATTCCGGTCCTGTTCAAGCTGCTGAAGGGTAATCGCATTCGGTTTGTGGCCAAGAAATCCCTGTTCGATATACCTCTTTACGGCAAGGCTCTGGCCCATGCGGGGCATATTTGCATCGACCGGGGGAATCGGCGTGCGGCCATGCAGTCCCTGAACGAGGCCGTGGAGACCGCCAAGGGCGGCATTTCGCCGCTCATTTTCCCGGAGGGGACGCGGAACACGAAGTTGGACGAGTTGTTGGAGTTCAAGATCGGGGCCATGATTTTGGCGCTCAAGGCCGGGCTGCCGGTGGTTCCGTTCGTCATGACCAATACCGGGCGCGTCATGGGCAAGGGCGATTTCATCATCGACAACCGGCCCGTGGTCCGGTTCAAGGCTCTGCCCGTCATCGACCCGTCCCGATACACCCTCAAGGAGCGTGAGCAGTTCAAGAACGATTTGTATGCCATGATGAACGAGGCATACAAGGAACTGCTGGCAAAAGGGTAGGTGAACTATGGCTGGAAAGTCCTTCACATTGTATCCGCTGGGCGGGCTCGGCGAGATCGGCATGAACTGTATGCTCTACCAGAGCGGGAAATCCCTGGTCATGGTGGACTGCGGCCTGATGTTTCCGGAGGACTACCATTTCGGCGTTGACGTGGTCATTCCCTGCTTCGATTTCGTCATGCGCCACAAGGACCAGCTCAACGGCATCATCGTGACCCACGGCCATGAGGACCACATCGGCGCGTTGCCCTGGCTGTTGCAGAACGTGGATGTGCCTGTCTACGGCTCCGAGTTCACCCTCGGGCTGGTGGAGAATAAGCTCAGGGAGCATGATCTGGACCGATGGGCCGATCTGCGGCCGGTGCGTCCCTACGATCGTCTGTTGCTCGGCGATTTCCGCTTCAATTTTTTCCCGGTCTGCCATTCCATCATCGAAGGATTCGGTCTGGGCATCGAGACCCCGGCCGGAAGGGTGGTCCACACCGGCGATTTCAAGATCGACCGCAACCCGTTGGGCGGTCATGCCACCGACCTCGGCGCGTTCCGCAAATTTTCCGAAGAGGGCGTGCGGCTCATGCTCTCGGACTCGACCAACGTGGGCAACGAAGGATTCGCCCTGACCGAGCGGGAGATCAAGGTTTCCCTGCGCGAGATATTCAATACGGCCAAGGGGCGCATCCTGGTATCCCTCTTTTCCAGCCATATCCAGCGCATCCAGGAAATCTTCGACCTGGCCGACGCCGAGGGCCGGAAGGTGGCCGTGTCCGGCAAATCCCTGCACCGCAATATCGAACTGGCCCGCGAGCAGGGCCATCTCAAGGTGCCCAAGGGGACGTTCATCGAGCTGGATTCCCTGGACGCGTACGGCGATTCCCAGTTGGTCCTGCTTGTCACCGGGTCCCAGGGCGAGCCGTTGGCGGCCTTGTCCCGCATCGCCATGGGCGAGCACCGGCAGCTTTCCGTCCGGCCCGACGATCTGTTTATTCTTTCCTCCCGGTTCATTCCCGGAAACGTCAAGGCCATCAATAGGGTCATCAATAATCTGTATCGCCTCGGGGCCGAGGTCCTGTATGAAAAGATGCATGGCATCCACGCTTCGGGCCATGCCCATGCGGGCGAGCTGACCCACATGCTTGAAACCGTGCGGCCCGAATACTTCATTCCCGTGCATGGCGAATATCGCCATCTGGTCAAGCACAGCAGGTTGGCCGTGGACTGCGGCGTGGAAGCGGAGAAATCACTGGTGGTGGAGAATGGCCAACCCGTGACCTTCCGCGATGACGGGACCATCGAGCTTTTGCCCCGCATCGCCGCGGAAAAGATTCTGGTGGACGGCAAGGGTGTGGGCGATGTGGGCCAGAGCGTGCTCAAGGAGCGCCAGCTCCTTGCGGGCGAAGGCATGGTCATCGTGGTTCTGGTGGTGGACGAGGCGTCGGGCGAGATTTCCATGGGACCGGACATCATGAGCAAGGGGTTTGTTTTCGAGCAGCAGTATATGCATCTTCTGGACGACGCCAAATGCATTGTTCTGGATGTGCACGAAAATATTGCTCCCGGCGATACGACCAAGCTCAAGGAGCGCATCCGCTCGGCTCTGCGGAGGTTTTTCCGCAAGGTCCTCGGTCGTGACCCTGTGGTCGTGCCTCTGGTCATCTCCATCTAGCGTCTGGACTTCTCGTTGTCCTTGGGATAGATAGACCGATAAACTTTCTTGATGTTTTTTTGAGGGGGCCTTCGACATGAAACGGATTCTGATGGCAACGGCCATGACGGTTATGGTTCTCCAGCTCGCCGCTTGCGGAGCCCAGAAAAACGATCTCGACATAGGGGCCGGGCTGATTCGTCAAGGCGATTGTGCGGGAGCCCAGGTCTATCTGGACAACATCATCGCTGAGCCCCGCAACGCCATGGATATGGCTTATGCTTATTTCCTCAAGGGCCGCTGCGCCGAGCAGGCTTCCGATTACGAAGCCGCCTATGAAAATTTTTATGCGGCCAAGATTCTGGTTTGCTACGCTGTGAGCAACAGCACCCACGTCAATCTGGATACCTACGCGCGCAGCGAGTATTGCCAGAAGTTAATTCCCGAAAAGCTTGAGGCTCTTTCGGCCAAGATAAGTGATCCCGCCAAGATCGAGAGCATCGAGAGTCGAGTCAACGGGATTCTGCGAGCCGATTACCTTAAAAGATTCGTAAAGAAGCCGAACTAGTTTTGATGACGCCCCGCCTCGCGGGGCGTTTTTTTTGTCCACCTTTTACCGGGAGAACGGCATGGCGTTGGCGGACTATACGGCGAATGTGGAATACCTTCAGGAAAAACTCGGCAAGGCTTTCGGGGCCAAGCCCTGGCTGCTGAACATGCCGGGGCGGTCGGTGGCCTGCAAGATCGACCAGCATTACTATCTCGCGGTTATGCCCGGCTTTCTCGAAGCCCTCGGGCGGGTGGGCGGCATGTTGCCCTCAAGGGTTCTTGATGCATTGGTCAGGACCGGCAATCTCATCACCAGGGCGCCGGAACGGGACCCGCACATCCCTCTTACCGTGAGTTGGGGCGCACGGGCCGTCACGCTCGCAGGCGCATTCGTCGACGCCGATTTCATTGACCGCGCCGTCAAGACTTACGGTGGTCTCGGCTGCATCCTCAATGTCTCGGAACTCAAGATTTCCACTGCCGACCGGGAACGCGTCGAGAGTCTTTTCAAGCATAAGACCCCGCCCCAGCGGCTTGCGTATTTTTAACGTCGCAAAACCAACGAAGGGACGGGGCGGAGGACTCGCGCCCTTTGGCGAAGAGGGGTGTCGGAGGCCTCTTGAAAAAACGGCGTGACCGCTTTCGTTCGATTTGCGAAGTGGGCTGGAAGACCTGTCTGAAAAGGAATGCGTTGGGTCCGGGCCATGCAAAACGCCGCCCGCAGGTACAATACTGCGGGCGGCGTTTTGCGTTGTCCGGCGGCGTCGGCTGCTAGACGTCGGAGAAGCGTTTTTCGAGCATGATCTGGAGGATGGTCTGGTCCGTCTGGATCATGCCGTCCACGGCCAGGGTGCCGACGTTGCGCATGGTGTCTTCGGAGGACAGGCCGATGATGCCGTCGGTGTGGTGGACGTTGACGCCCTGAAGCGAGAAGAGGGCGGCCTGGACGGCTGTGCCCGCGGCCGTGGCGAGCTTGAGCGCGCAGCCTGTCTTGGCCCCGTCGCAGATGATTCCGGCCAGGTCTTCGAGGAGATTCTTGATGGCCCCGGCGATGTGGTGGGCGTCGCCGCCCAGGAGATAGGTGATTCCGGCGGTGGCTCCGGCTCCCGCGGCCACGGAGCAGCCGCAAATGGCGGACAGCCGTCCGGTGTGCGCTTTGACGAAGGCGGTGACGATGTGCGAGAGGGCCACGGCTTCGAGCACGGCCTTGGTCTCGACGCCTTCGACGTAATCCTTGACGGCCCAGATGGGCAGGATGGCGGTCAGGCCGTGGTTGCCGGACCCGGCGGAGGACATGGCGGGCAGGGACGCGCCGGACATGCGCGCGTCGGCGGCGGCCGAAGCGAGGATGCGTGCGGCGAGCATCATGTCCTTTTTGATGAGTCCCTGGCGGCAGAGGCGCTCCAGGGTCTTGCCCACGCCCAGGCCGAGGCCGTACTTGAGCCCGCGTTCGGCGAGGCGCATGTTTACGTCCACGCCTTTCTGGAGAAAGGCGTAGTCGTCCTCGTCCAGTTGTTCGGTCAGGGCCATGAGTTCGTTGAGCGTCAGGGTCTTGAGCCACGCTTCCATGGCCGCGACGGGGGAAGGCTCGCCGTCCGCGCGGGTGCGAATGAGCGGGCTGTCCACAGGATGGCCGTTGAGAGTCAGGGAGACGATGTTGTCGTGCAGGCCTTCGATGACCGATTCGGCCACGTTCTCTCCGGCCCGGGCCTTGGTCCGAATGAGCAGACCTTGGTGTTCCCTGATGAGGGTGACGTCGATCCTGCCTTCGGCCAGGGCTTGCTTGGCGGACTTGACGTGCTCGTCGGTGACGGTCTGAAGCACTTCAAGGCGCAGGGCGGGATCGCCGCCGCTCGCGCCCAGGGCCGCGGCCGTGTCCAGCCCGGACAGCCCGTTGGCTCCGGGGATGGAAACGGCCAGGCCGTTCTTGTAAACGTTGGGGTCCACGGCGACTTCAAGGGCGTCGTAGTCCCTGGACGGGAGCAGGGACACGGCCGCGGCCGCCCCCAAGGCGATAGCCACCGGCTCGGTGCAACCTAGTGCGGGGGCTACCTGGATGGAGAGGACGTCCTTGACCGTGAAGCTCATGGCTAGCTCCTTGCCGTGCTTTTCGGACAGTTGGCGCTGAGGTGGCAGACCTCGCATCCGCCGGTGTAGGGATAGGGCGTGAGGACCGCGTATTTGCGGTTGACCGAGCCCTCTTCGTTCCAGGTCAGGCCGAGGGTGTCGAAGGCTTCGAGCACGCCTTTGCCCGGGCGGGGCAGGGGGGCGCATTTGCCTTCTTGAAGTTCGGGCACGAACCCTTGCGCCGAGCTCATGACCATGGTGATGGCCAGGGCATGGAAGAGCAGTCCGTGAGTCGGGGAATCCTGCCAGATGCCTTCGATGGTTTCCTCGACGGCCTGATCAAGGAAGATGAGCACGAACTTGCCCTCGCCCTCGGTGTTTTTCAGTTCATATGCCTTGAGGCTTTCGACGGCCCATTTGTCCCAGAATTCTTCGAATTCTTCGAGGATGTCGCCGTCGATGCGGGTTTCGCCTGCAACTTCCATGAAATACATCATGTCGAAATCGGGATTGGGGGTCATGGGAGTGATGTCGTATTTTGCCATATGGTGTTCTCCGTAAAGGGGATTGAGTGCATCAGGGAGGCTTTGCTTACCCTTTTTCCCGATTCCGCTCAAGTTTTCCGGTCAATTCGTTGCGCTCGCCGAGAAAGTGAGGTTAGTATCGCAGGCAAGGGAGATAGGCCCCCATTGTACGTTGTCAACACCGTCCCGTGGAGCGACTTGGAGATTCAATGCCCCCTGACCGAAGTGAACCGCTCTTTCTCAAGTTCAGGCGGCCCAATGTACGCTTTCTGTTCCTGGCCATCGTCATCGGCGGGTTGGCCGGGTACGGCGCGGTTCTGTTCAAGCTTATCCTCAAATACATGCAGTGGGTGTTCTATCAGAACACCAATGATTGGCTGACGTTTGCCGGGGCCGTACCGCTGTGGATGAAGATCGTCATGCCCACGGCGGGCGGCTTGGTGGTCGGGCTGATCGTCAGTTTCTTCGCTTCCGAGGCCAAGGGACATGGCGTTCCCGAGGTCATGCAGGCCATCGCCCTGCGGGGCGGGCGTATCCGCAAACGCGTGGCCGCGGCCAAGATTTTCGCCTCGGCCGTGACCATCGGCTCGGGCGGATCGGTTGGCCGCGAAGGCCCCATGGTTCAGATCGGGGCATCCATCGGCTCGTCGGTGGGGCAACTGTTTAAGATTCCCCGGGCGCATATGAAGACCATGGTCGGGTGCGGCGCGGCGGCGGGTATAGCCGCCACCTTCAACGCGCCCATCGCCGGAGTGCTCTTCGCGCTGGAAATCATTATCGGCGATTTCGGGGTCATGCAGTTTTCGCCTGTGGTTTTGTCGTCGGTCATGGCCACGGCCATTTCCCGCTATTATTTTGGCGACTTTCCCCATTTCGATATTCCGTCCTATTCCATCGTGTCCCTATGGGAATATTTGTTATACCCGGTACTCGGCGTGGTCACGGGGCTCGTGGCCCTGGCGTTTACCAATACGCTGTACTGGCTTGAGGACCTGTTCGACGCCATTCCCATTCCTGAGTGGAGCAAACCCGCCATCGGCGGGGCTGTGCTGGGCTGCATCTTCGCGATCTGGCCCCAGGTCTTTGGCGTGGGCTACGGGGCAATGAACATGGCCCTGATAAATCAGACGCCGTTCATGCTCATGCTGGTGCTGATCTTCGTCAAGATCGCCGCCTCCAGCGTTACGCTCGGCTCAGGCTCTTCGGGTGGCATTTTTGCGCCCAGCCTGTTTATGGGGTGCATGACCGGCGGCGCCTTCGGCTATGCGGTTCACTGGCTGTTCCCGGCGTACACGGCCATGCCGGGCGCATACGCCTTGGTGGCCATGGGCGGCCTGGTGGCGGGTACCACGTATGCGCCCATCACCGCCATTCTCATCATTTTCGAGATGACCTCGGACTATTCCATCATCCTGCCGCTCATGCTCACCTGCATAACGGCGACGGTCATGAATTCTACCATTCAGCGGGCGTCCATTTATACCACGAAGCTGCTACGGCGGGGCATCGACATCGAGGCGGGCAGGGAGCGGCATCTGCTTTCGCACATGCTGGTCAAGGAGGTCATGGTGCGCGATTTCGTGACCATCCCTCAATCCATGACTCTGTCGAGCATCATCTGGAC
Source organism: Desulfovibrio sp. Fe33 (assembly GCF_028532725.1). Taxonomy (NCBI): domain Bacteria; kingdom Pseudomonadati; phylum Thermodesulfobacteriota; class Desulfovibrionia; order Desulfovibrionales; family Desulfovibrionaceae; genus Desulfovibrio; species Desulfovibrio sp. Fe33. The sequence continues at coordinate 2,267 of NZ_JAQKGU010000005.1, read as the reverse complement.
CTTCAAGACCCAGAACGCGCCGTACCTGCATGTGGTGGACGAGGAGGACAGGCTGACCGGGATAATATCCTTCCGGGACCTGCGTGCCGTGCTCAACGAGGACGGGTTGAACGATCTGCTCATCGCCCACGATCTGGCAACACCCAACCCCGTGACCGTGACTGCGGACGATACCTTGCAGGACGCCCTGGACAAGATCACGGATCGGGGCGTGTCCCAACTTCCTGTGCTCAGTTCCGGCAAGGAGCCGAAGCTGGTGGGAACCCTGACCGAGTTGGCCATCGACGCCGCCTATAATTCTGCAACGGTCAGGGCGGAGATCGCCGAGGGCCACGAGCGGAAGGGGGGCTAGCATCCCCTCCCGGTCCGGGTTTTTCAATTGCCGTTGAGGCCCGCCGCCCTTTGTGCTAGCTTCCGTTTGCCGGTCGGCGAGGCCGGTAAAATGCATTTCGAGGGACCGACCGCATGAACGACATCCGTATTTCCGTGACCCTGTCCTTGGACGAGAAGTATCCCGAGGACGGATATATCGACTTCAACCTGTCCGTGGACGGGCAGTACCTTCACGATATCGGGGTGTATGTCGACCCCGTGGATCTGGTCACATCGGCTACCATGTCCGGCGAGTTCTTCATCTACACCTGCGACTGCGGCAATCCTGCCTGTCAGGGCATCGACGACGGTGTCATGGTTTCCCATACGCCGGACACGGTCATCTGGCGGCTCAAGGACCCCATTTCCTGGCCTCCGGACGAGCCCCGGCCCGACTGGGAGCAAGACGTGGAGTTCATCTTTCCCCGCGACCTCTATCTCCAGCAGGTTTCCATCGCCCTGGACCACGCCAAGCGCATAGCCCGCGGCTTCAAGCTCCCCGGACACCTTTGGGTCGGTCCCGATCTTTCCATGGAAGGGCTGCTGGCTTTGGAACTGCCCCCGCAGGAGGGCGGTTTCTTCGCCCTTGAACCCCAGGGGCGTGCCCTGCACTGATTCTCGGGCCGGTTCGGAATACCGGATTTGCGTATTCCGGAAAAATAATCTAATGTCCGTATATGCTCCGGTTGCTTTTCCGGTGGAGCGATCCACCAGGAGGAGCGGACATGTCTGTTAGTATTCCCAGCCAAAGCCGTTTTTATCGGGCGCGTCTGTTGCGTGCGCCGCCCTCGCCGCGCGGAGAGAAACCGTTCGGGGGGACTGCTGTGTTCAGGGCTCGGGCCGCATGGCCCGCGGGAGGAGTACCTGCTTTCGGGGCGAGCGCGAGTTCGCCGCAATCATAGCCGAAAACAGGATGCGCTCATGTACGTGCCAATCAAGATTTATCCCAATCGGCGGAGTCTCAGAGGGTGTCTGCTCATAGCCGCCTTCTGCCTCGGGCTGGCCATGTTCGGTTTCCAGCTCGTGAACGATAAAAATCTCAAGCTCGCCGTGTATTGCTTCAGCATGGCGGGGTTCGCCGTGGCCATGATAAATGCCGTCGCGGTCATGACCCGGCAGCCCATGGTCAAGATTCTCGACGACCGATTCTCGGTGTATACGCCATTCGGCTATGCGTTGGTCCGGTTCGGAGAGGTCCTGGCCTTTCGCAGGAACCGGATGCCGTTTCGCCGTTCCCTGCGCGTTTACATCAACAATTCGGCCCGGCCGAAATTCCCGTCCGCCTTTTGCAGGCTGCTTTATGCCGTGGTCAGCCTGAATTTTTCCAATACCGTCTCCATTCCCGGCTACCTTCTTGGAGCCGATCCTGAATCCGTCATGCAGATGCTTGAAAAACGGCGTATCGCCGCCGTGCGCCTGGACGCCGTCGGCGAGTACAATCCAACGGCATTGACCTCGTTGGGCTGATAGCGGCTGGGTAGACGGACCCGCATGGCGGGTCCGTTGTGGCGCCTCCGGCGGCCAGAGGGAAAGGGGAGAGAGGGCACCCTTTGTAAAGGGTTGCCCTCTCTCCCCTTTCCCCCTGGACCCCCTATCCCCTCTCTCCCTCCGAAACTTTTTGTATGCGCATCCGCGCGGGTGCGGGTACGCAAAAAGATAAACCTCTCCCCGAAACGACTTTCGAGCTAGAGGGATACTTTAAAAGAAAAACAAACCATTTGCCGACCCCGCGAAGCGGCGACAAAAAGTTTGGGAAAAGAAGGGGATGGGGGTTCGTGGGAAGGGGAGGAAACAACGGTACAGTCCGGGTACATAGGTAACACATTAGTCCGGGAACATGGGTAACACTTTGGGCATGGAAGCCTGGAGGTGCACATGCCCTGGAAAGAGGTGAA